>CAZGJP010000017.1:0-6289 GCA_964526605.1 uncultured Lentisphaera sp. | reverse complement strand
CCGACGACAATTTCAAAAATACCCAAAAACCATTGGTCTAGGGACGAACAGGGAGGGGATTTCCGTCCCATCCCTTTATGAATACCAACTGAGGAAAAGGATGGGCGGACAAAGATGAGAGACGCATTCCGATCAGCGAAGGAATTCACCCTACCTGGACGCCGACGGAGTATATGATGTCTTCGACAAATGGCATGGCAGATGACGGACGACGGTCGTGGATGCTGAGGCTGACGGCCTTGGCTGGCCATGATCTCAAGGGCGGAAGCGCGTTGGTGACGGAACCGGCGACATGGAGGCCGGGGTGGAGATTCCTCTAAAAAAACGCGGGAAGGAGCTTGACTTCCACATAAATACACTTATAATACAGTGACACAATAAATATAATGTGTATTTGAGTGTTGGCGGATTTCAACGAACGAACGGGGGAAATATGGACATGGCGGGGAAGATTCTGTCTCTGGCGTTTGCGCACGCAGCGCTTCTGCTGGTCGTCGGAGGAGCAGATGCGGGTGAAATGGTTCTGCAGCAAGGCGTTGGTGGATACAAGGGATGCGATGCGAGGACTCTATGGGATGGAGGAGCGAAGAAGCCGGCTGAAGTCTCCGATAAATTCCTGTATGTCCGTGGGACGGGAAGCCGGTTGCACCTCAAATTCGACATGTCCGGTGCATCCAAGCATGGCAGACTTGCACGCGCGAGGCTTTTGCTCTTTGTTCCATCGGCGACAGTCCGGACCATATGTGAAATCAGAGCGTCGGAGTCGCTTGATTCTTCCGGCTCTGCCTTCGATCAGGGTAGCGATTTCAAGAATGGCAGGCCTCCCGGGGTCATGGACTCCAACTCGATATGGGAATACGATGGAAAATACTTTTCCCACAAATACAGCCACATGCTTGTCCCCGAAGGGGGAAAATGGCTTGAATTCAACATCAGTCCTGCGGCCGAGAAATGGCTGGCGGACCCTTCCAAGAACCATGGCGTGATCGTGCACGCGGTCAACCTTCCTGACAAGCGTTTTCCGCACAACGCCTCGATGGACATCCCGTCCCATTTGAATCCGCAGCAGGACAAACGTCCCAAGCTGGTCCTCGACTTCGAGCCCTGTCCTGACTTTTTCGCCGGGATGACGCACACGCTGAGCCGATTCACGGACATGGACGACAGGTTCAAGTTTCAGGGCCCCTTCAATGAATCCCACGAAATTTTCATGGCGAAGAACGAATACGCCGGATTCCAGGTAATGATATATCCGATGAAATCCGGATTGAAGAACCTCCGCTTTGAAATCTCGGACCTCAAGCATTCAAGCGACGGGAAGTCGATCATCCCTGCATCTGACATAGGCTACAACTGCATCGAGATATTCAAGCTTTTCGAAAATCAAAAAGTCAAGGACTGGTATTTCCACGGATACAATCCTTGGACTCCAGACCCTCTGGTGTGGGACAAGCCCATGGATTGCCCCAGGCAGATTTCCACGCCATTCTGGTTCACGGTCAAGACAAGCCCCCGGACCATTCCCGGCATTTACGAGGGAACTGTCACGGCGAAGGCAGACAATGCGCAGGAGAAGAAGCTCAAGCTCAAGGTGAAGGTCTGGAACTACTCCATTCCGGAGAAATGGAATTTCGAGACAATGGGGCAGACCTGCTGGGGAAACATCAAGTCCTACTACGGGAACCTCTCGCCTGAACTCAAGAGAAAATACATCGACTTCCTTCTGGACCACAGGTTCAGCCCTCTTGAGCAATACGTGGACAAGCTCTCCCCGGACATCGAGGACATGCAGCACTGTCTGTCGAGGGGGATGAGCACCATATATCTCTCGGGCACGTATAAGGGCGACATATCCAGGCTCAAGGAGGCATACGACAAAGTGAAGTCTCTCGGAGATGAAGCTCTTTCGAAGGCGATAATATACATTGGTGACGAGACCGACAACTGGACCAAGATGCGCGAGCTGGCTTCCGAGGTCAGAAAGCAGTGCCCCGACGCGATGATAATGATAGGCGGCAGCTATCCGCGTCCGGAATTGGAGGGGGTCATAGACATATACGACCCGCAGATAGACCACAACCAGAAGAAGGGTCACACATATGCGATAAATTCGGCCGAGGTGGCTCCTTTAGTGAAGAAATCCAAGGCCGCCGGCGAGAAGTTCTTCTGGTATGTGGCCGCAGGACCCAGCCTTCCATGTCCCAACGTCCAGATGGAAGATCCTCTGATAGCATCGCGGGTGCTTTTCTGGATAACAAGGAAGTTCGGTGTTGAAGGATTCGAATACTACTGCTACAACATATGGAAGGACGGCAACCTGTCCGGCAAGTGGCCGGAGGTCCCGCACTCCCCCAATTCCTTCGGAAGAAACGTGATATACAACGGGGACGGAAATCTGTTTTATCCCGGGCCGGAAGGGCCTTTCAGCTCAGTCCGCTTCGAGAACATCCGCGACGGAATAGAGGATTGGGAAAGCCTCCAGGTACTTGACGACTGCATCGCAGTAATGGAGGTAAAGATGAAGAGCAACAAAGCCCTTGCTAACGCCGAGAATATGGCTCTGCTGTCTGTCGCAAAGAAGATATCGGCTGTCCCGGAGGAGATAACGGGGATGGACTTCACCAGCTGGACTTGGGAGCCTGAAGTCCTGATTAAAGCACATAGGGACATGGGTGAGACCATCGACAGGATGAGGAAATTCGTTGGCGACAAGGAACTGGAGGATGAGGCGAAAAGGAGAATAGATGAAAAGAACAGCAGGCACAGGAAGATGCTCCAGAAGCGTGCAGCAACATCAAAGTAACTTGAACTTGTTCTAAAACAAAGACGAAAAAAAGAGGAGAGACTGAATGAAAAGAATCACCGCTCTGTTCGTCGGAGGCATGATTGCATCCGGAGCATGCCTTGCCAAGGATGAATGGGTCGAACCCATGAAGCAGCTCAACAAGGACTTCAACGGGACTGTCGGCCATGTGGGACTTTTCGGAGATTCCATAACCAACTCGAACGCCTTCTGGAAACCGCTGAGCTGGTCAGATCCGACTCCGTTCATAAAGGGAGCCGGAGACAAGGGAGACGACGGACTGCCCAAGAACCCGAAGAACACGACGTGGAAAAACTTCATAAAAGGCGCAGGGAACAAAGGGGCGGCGAACGCCAATGAAAGCGGGTGGACGACAGGCAGATTGCTGCCGGCCATGGACAATGTAATACAGAGGGACAAGCCTGAAGTCGCCATAATCATGATCGGCACGAACGACGTGAGCGGGAACAAGGTTCCGTCTGCCTACAAGGGCGACCTGGAGAAAATCGTCCAGAAATGTCTCGACGCCAAATGCATCCCGATCCTAAACACCATCCCTCCCAGAAAGGGTTGCGACAGCGCGGTCAAGGAGGTTAACGGAATAATAATGGAGACGGCGGGCAAGTTCAAAATCCCGCTTGTGGACTACCACGAGGCGATGATGAAGATATCCGATGGGAAATGGGAGGGCACCGTCATGGGCAACGATGGCGTCCATCCATCAAACAACACGGGAAAATCCCAGGACTTCTCCGAAGAGAACATGAAGAACAACGGATATGCCCTGAGGACATGGGTGAACTTCCTGATGCTGAGGGAAATCTACTACAAGGTACTCGAACCGAACGGGAAGATATGATGGAGGATCCGAAGATGAGGACAGCTGCATGTTTTCTTGCGTTCTTCGCGGTGGCGGCCCTCTCCTGCGCAACAGGTGCGCAGGAAAAGGAGATGATCTTCGCAAGCGAGATCAAGCAGGACGACAAGGTCAAGCTCGACTGGGTCTGGACAATGTATCTGGCCGAGCCCAACCTCTACGCGGTGTCCCATAGGGACGGGGACATAAACATCTTCGATGTGTCGAGAAAACCCGACGGGCCGGAATTCCTCGCCAAGATAGATCTTAATTCGGACCTGGGCTGTCCGGCAAGGCATCTGAACGCCTTCATAGCGCTTTCCTCCAGGAACATCGTCTACGCCACAGGAGACTGGACCCATTCCAAGGGGAACCAGGACAGCATCGGACTCTCCTGGTATCAGATCAACCCATCGAATGGCGAGTCAAAGAAGCTTGGCGGCATCAAATACGACGCGGCGATGCTACACCAGTCGCCCAAGGCCGACATGCTCTATGCGTCGTGCTACTACAGCAATTCCGTTAGAATGCTCGAGCTCGCAGCGGACGGAACCCCGTCCGACGCCGGCGAGATCAAAGGCGAAGGATTGAAGTGGGGGTTGGCCATCTCCCCGGATGGGAAGATGGCGTGCTCCATGGATTCGTCCAAGATAGGACTTATGAAGATCGCGGCGGACGGGAAACTCTCTCCGCCAAAGGCCGTGGAGATTCCGGACAAGACATCTTTCGAACCCAGATACAGCTGTCTCGCGTTCTCTCCGGACGGGAAGCATCTCTATGTGTCCGCAGGCAACAACGGGCAGGGGGCATTGTGGATTTTCGAGGTAGACTCGTCCAAGGCTGAACTTGAATACAAGGAGAAAATCAGCGAAAAGGACATGTTCTCGATGACATGCTTGGAGTTCAGTCCTTGCGGGCGCTTCGGATATTTCTCCACAGGCCCGGAGCAGCCAGGTTGCAAGACCGGATGGCTCAGACGAGACCCGGCCACTGGCAAACTCTCCTTTGGGGGAAAGGCCGACAAGGCAAATCCAGCATGGCAGCTCGCATACCATTCCAAAGGCAAGACCCTCTACCTAGGCAGTGATTGGAATGGAAAATCATTCAAGGTCTTCAGAACCGGACATTGAAATTTGCGATTTTAGCTGGAACTTGACATATCAATCAAAAAAGGAACAGACATGAAGATTAAATCAGTGTTTCTAGTGGCACTTGCCTTGTCCGCAAACCTCGTCGCGGAACAGGTCTCGGAATTGAAAGTCTTTCACAACGCTGGTCAGACCTTCATCACCTACAAGGAGGTGAATCCACCGACCGTCAATCCCGGCTCCACCGCCAAGGAGGCCTATGACCAATTGAAGAACTTGACGGACAAGACGAAGTCGGGATACAGGATATACCGCAGCGACAAGCCGATAAAGAGCGTGGAGGGCATGACGCCGGTCGGTATGTCGAAGCCGCTGGGATGCTGGGATTGGCGCAGATTCGGAAGCGACTACAAGAACAAGGAACAGAAGGTCGAACGCTTTGTGATAAAAGACGGTGAGCAACCACTTCCAGCCGGAAGTGGTCTTTACGTCCACAACCCGGCGAAGGATGGCAGCGCCTATTACGCCGTCACATACGTGGATGAAAATGGTGGAGAAGACAAGACAATTAACGCGGGGAACAGCATCTCGGAACTCGTCCAGGAAAAAACAGGGCGCGGCGAGCCCGTCCTGCAATATTCGCAGGAGAAAGGCGATTTCAACGGAGTCAGGAACTCGAAGATAAATCTCTACGTTTTGTGGGAGTCTCCTCCGAACGCGCCGGTCGAGAACCTCCCCTGCGGATATCTCGTAGGAATCCCACCGGACGCCCCGAAGCCGGCACCCGTTGAAATAGCCCTTCACTGCTGGGGAGGAAGCCCTTGGAGCGGATACGGATGGTGGTATGGACACATGAAACATGGGGGCTCATACATTATAGCTCCGAATCAGATACCATACGACTGGTGGACGGGATACAACGAGAAGTTCTGGGATGGCAAGCAGGACGAGAAGACGTGGAGGGAAGGGGTGATCAAGCCATATTCGCAGAAAAGAATACTCGCCTTCCTCGACTGGGCCGCACGGAAATTCGATCTTGACACGAAAAGAGTCCATGTCGGAGGCGTGTCCATGGGTGGCTCGGGGGCGCCCATGCTCGCGATCCGACATCCTGACCGCATCGCATGGTGCATAAGCTGGGTGGGAGTCCATGATCCGTCGAACACACCCCAGTACACCGGCGGCTACGAATACGCATACGGGAAAAAGGACTGGAAGTTAAAGTTCGAGGACGGGACAAACGTGTGGGACTACTTCAGCGACATCTGGTATCTGCGCAACAATCCGCAGAAGGACATCGGATACATCGTCTTCGCGAACGGGAAAAATGACATAGGAATAGGCTGGCCACAGGCCCTCGACTTTCTCCATGTTCTGCAGGAGACCAAACAACCACACGCCTTCAAATGGGGAATGGGCGACCACGGGCAGAGGCACTCCCTGCCAATCCTGGGCTACGACTCCAAATACATGCCAATGGACATCACCACCGACAGAAGCCTGCCTGCCTTCAGCAACTGCTCTCTCGACAACAACCCGGGA
>CAZGJP010000016.1:0-19590 GCA_964526605.1 uncultured Lentisphaera sp. | reverse complement strand
CGCCTTTCGCATGCAATCTACCGACTTTGGGCATCTCGATAGCCTTCGCGGACGGAGGAGTGATAAAGAACGGCGCGATCTTTCTTCCCAGCACCGGCGAACTCTACATCAGCCATCGCGGAAGGACGTATTTCTCGGACAATGTCCGCTCCGGGGACAAATCGGTCGAATTGCGGCCATTGCGCAGGCCGGCTGCGAATTTCGCGCGGGGAGCTCTCGTGAGCATATCGCAGGACATGGCGAAGCGCGGCAGGCTCGATCTTGACAATCCCGTGCAGGCGGTCTGCTGCACGGTGTTCTCGGTGTCGGGGCTTTTGCGCGGCAGATATGCGGCATATGTCGGCTCGATGAAGCTCTGGGATCTCGCCGGCGCGATACCGTTGCTGATGAACGCCGGTTTCAGCATCCGGAGCGTTGACGGGAGACGCATCGGGGCGGAGATCGAACCGGACTCCTGCAACGTCTACGATCCGGACCCGGCAATGCGCTGGAGATACGCGAAAAACATGGTGATAGCGGCGGAGGAGAATGCGTTCAAGGCGTTGAAGGCGCAATAGAAAGGTATGATGCAGTAGCTGTTTCCATCCAAAGTGGAGCTTGAAGCATGAGTTATGATCCGGAGATTCACCATCCTCCTTCGCCAATGCTCCGGAGGGCAGGCCGCAGAAGCATCCGGCTGAAGGGGCATGATTATGCCGGTGGCGGGGTATATTTTGTGACGCTTTGCGCGCATAGGGAAGCGGGGGATGTTTTTGCGCCGCCAGATGTTCGCGAGATGGTGGCAAAGGAATGGGAAAATGCCGCAGGGGCGGGCCTTGTGCCTGCCCATAATGAAGAGGGCAACCACGAGGGTTGCCCGTACGTGGTGATGCCTGATCATTTCCATGCGTTGGCGCGTATTCCCGTAGGGGCGGGCCTTGTGCCTGCCCGTTCTCTGGGCGATATTATTGGCGCATTCAAATCCCGGGTGGTTCATGAATATATTGCGGGTGTGCAGGCCGGGCGATGGCCGCGATTTCCCGGGAAAATCTGGCATCGCAATTATTATGAGATGATTGTGCGTTCGGAGGAGGCGGAGCGGCGGATCGCCGAATATATCCGCATGAATCCGTGGCGATGCGTGCAGGAATTGGGCGGCGGATTGCGGGGCATCGGGAATCCTGCGCTGTGGAATGGGGAAAAGCTGGGCGTGCTGTGCAGCCGAGGGGTAGGGGCGAAAAATCTTTCGCCCGTACTACAGATGCCCGATGCGTACGTATATTTCGGCGGCTGGCATTCTCCGAAAGAGAAAGAAATGCTCGATTGGCTGTTGAAAAATGGACGGCGGGTGATTGCCTGCCCTGCCTGGGGGATAGAGGATTGCGCCTTTGCGCCAGGAGTCCGCGACGCGCTCGAGGAAAACCGGATGCTGATTTTGGAGATGCGCGACATCTCTGGTAATCTGGCAGCGGCGGAGGCGCGCAACCGTTTTGTCATCAAGCATGCCGACGCGCTATTCAAACCCTATGTCGCACAGGGAGGAATGTTGGAACGGCTCTTGAAAGAATCACTTCATGACTGAACGAGAACGTAACAGATGTTTATTTGTTGAATCTCGGCGGGGGAGCTTTCGCTCCGGCGTCAAAGCCCGGAGGAGAGTCTTGATGCGAGGTGGTCAGGGAGTCCAGCCTTGATGATGTCCTTCTGCGCCTGGACGACATCGTATTCGGCTCTGACCACGGATATGCATCTTCTGTTGAAGTCCACTATCGCGGATGCGGCTCTCGCATCGAGGTCCCTGGGCTGGCCGACGGCGCCGGGATTCACCAGCACCTTTTCATGCTCCCCGAGATCGAGGATCATGCTGCGCAGAAGTTCGAACGTGCTTGTCGCACCCCTGTGCCTGACCAGCAGCGGGATGTGGGTGTGTCCCGAGGCGGAGAAGGGCTTGGTCTGGCAGTAGAAATGGAACTGCGCCGTGTTCGGGTCGAGCACGTAGGGCCAGAAGCGCCCGTCCGTGCATTCGAGGGACGCATGGACGAACTCCATCTGCTCGGTCGAGGCCTTGAAGGGTAGCGCTGCGAGCCAGTCCATATATCTCTTGTCGAGACGGTCCTGCATCCATTTGATGACGTATTCGGCATACGGCTGTATCTTGTCCTTCCTTCCGGAGTAAGTGAGGTAGTCGTGGTTTCCGCAGATCGTCTCGATCCCTCTCTCGGCGAGGAAGTCTATGCACTCGGAGGGGCTTGCGCAGTATCCGACCACGTCGCCCAGGCAGACGATCTTGTCGAAGCCGTGCTCGAGGAGCTTGGCGTAGGTGGATTTCAGGGCGCAGATGTTGCCGTGTATGTCGCTTAGAAGAGCAAGTCTCATCTTCGTTGAAATCCTCCCATCCCTGGAATTTACAGCATATTTGGAGAAATGAAACTGGAGTTTTGCATTTTTAGATATAGATTTCCGCGAAAAACGATTTGGAAGGGATGAACCAGAAGATTGAAACATACGACGAGAGCAAGGTCAAGACACTGAGTTCTCTCGAGCATATAAGGCTGCGCCCAGGGATGTACATAGGCAGGATGGGGGACGGCTCGCATCCGGACGACGGCATATACGTCCTCCTGAAGGAAGTCATAGACAACAGCATTGACGAATTCATCATGGGGCACGGCAGGCGGATAGACATAGGCCTGAAGGATTCCTCGGTGGAGATAAGGGACTTCGGCCGGGGGATTCCGCTCGGCAAGGTGGTGGACTGCGTGTCGCAGATAAACACCGGGGCGAAATACAACACCGACGTATTCCAGTTCTCGGTCGGATTGAACGGGGTCGGCACGAAGGCGGTAAACGCGCTCTCCGAGAAGTTCACGGTGGTCTCCTACCGCGAGGGGAGGTTCAAGAGGGCCGACTTCGAGTTCGGAAAGATGACCTCGCAGAAGGAAGGCCGGGCGGACGAGCCCGACGGGACCTTCGTCTCCTTCGTGCCCGACAGGAAGCTCTTCCCCGACTTCGCGTTCGACCTCGAGTTCGTCAGGAAGCGGCTCTGGAACTACGCGTATCTGAACAGCGGCCTCTCGCTATATCTCAACGGGGAGAGGTTCTATTCGAAGGACGGACTGCTCGAGATGATGGACAGCGACGCCGGGGAGGACAAGCTCTACCCGACCATCCACCACAAGGAGAAGACCCTCGAATTCGCGTTCACCCACAGTTCGAACTACGGCGAGCAGATATACTCGTTCGTGAACGGGCAGCACACGAAGGACGGCGGGACGCATCTCTCCGCGTTCAAGGAGGGGGTGCTCAAGGCGATAAACGAGTTCGCCGGCAAGAACTACGAGGGCTCGGATGTCCGCAACGGAATGGTCGGGGCCATAGCCATCAAGATACAGGAGCCCGTCTTCGAGTCTCAGACGAAGAACAAGCTGGGCAACACTGACATAAAGAGCTGGATCGTCTCCACGGTCCGCCAGGCCGTCACCAACTTCCTCCACAGGAACCTGCCCGTCAGCGAGCTCATCATGAGGAAGGCCGAGCTCAACGAGCAGCTGCGCAAGGACATACAGGCGGTGAAGAGGCAGTCGAAGGAGAAGGCCAAGAAGATGGCGCTCAGGATACCGAACCTGAAGGATTGCAAGAACCATCTCGGTGATGGATCGAAGAAGGGCGAGGACACGATGATATTCCTCACCGAGGGGCAGTCGGCCGCCGGCTCGATCGTCGAGTCGAGGGACGTCTACACGCAGGCCATATTCTCGCTCCGCGGCAAACCGCAGAACCTGCACGGGATGAAGTTCGACAAGATCTACGACAACGAGGAGCTCTACTACATAATGCAGGCTCTGAACATCGAGGAGGACATAGAGAACCTCAGATACCAGAAGGTGATAATCGCGACCGACGCGGACGTTGACGGCCTGCACATAAGGAACCTGCTCATTTCCTTCTTCCTAACTTTCTTCGAACAGCTCGTCGTGTCGGAGCACCTCTTCATACTCGAGACGCCTATATTCAGGGTGAGGAACAAGCAGAAGACGATATATTGCTACAGCGAGAGGGAGAAGCAGGACGCGTTGAGGCAGCTCGGGTCGGGCGCGGAGATAACCCGCTTCAAGGGCCTCGGAGAGATATCGCCGTCCGAGTTCGGCCAGTTCATCGGCAAGGACATGCGCCTCATAGACGTCAACGTGGAGCACAGCAGGGACGTGCCGCAGATGCTCGAGTTCTACATGGGCAAGAACACGCCGGAGCGAAGGGACTACATCCTCAAAAATCTGATTTGAAACAATCCGGGGATTACTGAAAATGGCGAGGAAAAAGGGAAAAGACGGCGACGAGAAGGCGGTGGAAGCCAAGGAGCAGGACATCGCTCCAGCCGATTCCACCGGCGACTCTGCGGACAGGAAGCCCGCCGAGCAAACCTCGAGAATGCCGAACAGCCACCTCAGAAGGATAGTCGACAGGAACTACCTCGAATACGCCTCGTATGTCATCAAGGACAGGGCCATCCCGGACATAAACGACGGGCTCAAGCCGGTGCAGAGGAGAATCCTCTGGTCGCTCCACAGGATAGACGACGGGAGATTCCACAAGGTTGCGAATGTCGTGGGCCACTGCATGCAGTTCCATCCGCACGGCGACCAGTCCATCTACGGCGCCCTCGTCGTCCTGGCCAACACCGACTACTTCGTAGACAAGCAGGGGAATTTCGGAAACATATTCACGGGGGACGAGGCGTCGGCGGCCAGATACATAGAGTGCCGCCTCACGGAACTCGCCCGCCAGACCCTGTTCAACCAGGACATCACCGAGTTCACCGACTCCTACGACGGCAGAAACAGGGAGCCGGTCTATCTGCCGTGCAAGATCCCCGCGGTGCTCCTGCTCGGACACGAGGGCATAGCGCCGGGGATGACCACCAGGATTTTCCCGCACAACTTCAAGGAGCTTCTCGAGGCGCAGATCGCAATCCTCAAGGGGGAAGCATACAAGCTCTATCCCGACTTCCGGCAGGGCGGAATCATGGACATCTCGGACTATCAGGACGGCGCCGGCAAGATCACCCTCCGCGCCAAGATAGACATCGAGGGCAGGAAGCTCTACATAAGGGAGATTCCAGCCACGACCACGACATCCAGCCTGATAGCTTCGATCGAGAAGGCCGCCAACGCCAACAAGATCAAGATAGCCTCGATCAACGACTTCACCGCGGGAAACGTCGAAATTGAAATCACGCCCCAGCGAGGATACGACCCGGAGAAGGCGCTGAACGCCCTCTACGCATACACGGACTGCTCCGTCACCGTTTTCTCCAACATCCTTGTGATAAAGGACAACAAGCCGGAGATGATGACCGTCCCGCAGGTGCTCGAGTACTGCACCGACAGGCTCGTCGGCTATCTCAGGCGCGAGCTCGAGATAGAGCTGGCCAAGCTCAAGGAGAAGCTCCACGACAAGACGCTCGCGCAGATATTCATCGAAAACAGGATCTACAAGCGCATCGAGGAATGCGAGACATACGACAAGGTCCTCTCCGAGGTCCGCAAGGGACTCGAGAAGTTCAAGAAGCTCTTCGTGCGGAACCTCACCGACGACGACATAGAGAAGCTCCTCGCCATACAGATAAAGAGGATCTCCCTCTTCGACATCAACAAGAACAAGCAGGACATGGACGACATCGTCAGGGCCATCGAGGAGACGGAGAAGAATCTCAAGCGCATCAAGAACTACGCCGTCAAATACATAAGCTCGCTGATCGAGAGGTTCGCCAAGGACCATCCGAGAAGGACCAGGATAGAATCATTCGAGAGGATAGACGTGAAGGAGGTCGCCCTCAACAACATCAAGGTCGGATGGGACAGGCGCAACTGCCTCGCGGGCACGGACGTGAAGAGCGACGAGACCATCACGTGCAACGAGTTCGACAGGCTGCTCTGCATAGAGAAGAGCGGCAAATACAAGCTGATCGCGATCCCGGAGAAGCTCTACCTGGGCAAGCTCTACTACATCAACAAGCACGACAAGCGCACGATGTTCAACATCGTCTACAGGGACAACGCCAGCGGCGCCTACTTCGCGAAGAGGACCGCCATCACGAAGTTCATCACCGACAAGGAATACAACATCTGTCCGCCGAACAGCAAGATCGAGCTGATAAACGCCAAGCCCGGATACATCTACGAATGCATATTCGAGCCGGCGCCAAGACAGAAGCAGAAATCCATCATGCTCGAATTCGACAAGATGCCGATCAGAAGCCCCAAATCGAAAGGATTGAAGCTGACCACCAAGAAGATCGCCGACTTCAGATTCGTTGGCGGCGCCGACGTCCCGCCGGACCCCGGCGCCGTCCCCCCGGCCGAACCCCGGCAGCAGCAGCCCGCGGTCGAGACCAAGACGGAGCAGCCTCCCGCAACTCACTCGCCAGAGCCCGTTGAAAAGCCGGCGGGAAACGCGGCCGCTCATCCGGGGAAGGCGTCCAGCGGGCCGAAACCGGAAAAGAACGTTCCCAAAGCCACCCCGGAGAAACCCGTGGAGAAGAAGAGGACGACGAAGGCGGAGGAGGAGACGAAGGAAGAGCACGAGCCGAAACCGGAGAAGCCACGGAAAAACGAGACCAAGCAGTCTCATCCAGTAGGGAAAAAGGAGAAAAAACAGCCGAAGCCGCAGAAGGAAGGCAAAACTGAGCCCAGGGAAAAAAACGTCAGGGAGAAGAAGGATTCCAAGGACGGCGGCAAAATCGAGTCGGACCAGCTCTTCGACGTCAAGGAAGCCGATGAGAAGAGGGAATCGGGGAAAAAACGCAATCCGGCGAATAACGCCGCAAGAAGGAAAAAGCCCAAAAGCGAGGAACTCTCCGACGAATGGGGCGTGACCCAGCCCGACCTCGGATTCTGAACTTCATCAACCTGTCAATTCGGAGCCGGGATGGAAGAGCGGATCGTGTCCACGCGGACAGGAAAGGACGACGTCGGAAAGACGCTGCTCTCGTTCCTGTCCGGAAGATTCAGATACCACGGCGAGGATGGGTGGAGGAGGCTTGTCGCCGAAGGGCTGATAGGCGTCAACGGGGAGGTCGCGACGCAGGACAGGGCCTTGGCCGAGGGGGATCTGGTCTCATACGACACCAGCGGACTTCCCGAGCCGGCGGTGGACGCGAAATTCGCAATCCTGCACGAGGATGCCGACCATCTTGTGATAGAGAAGAGCGGAGATCTGCCGGTGCATCCATCCGGCCCCTTCTTCAAGAACACGCTATGGTGGCTCCTGCGCCAGGAGCGGCAATCAGTCCACATAATGACCCGGCTCGACAGGGAGAGCTCCGGGATAGTCGTGGTGGCGAAGAACCCTTCCGCCGCCGCGAAATTCGCAAAGGCGAACGCCGCCGGGCTCGTCCGCAAGAAATATATTGCCATCGTCTCCGGGAGCTTCCCGGAAGGAGCATTCCTCGCCTCCGGAACGCTGTCGCGGAGGGAGGATTCGGCCGTCAGGAAGAAGCTCTTCTTCGAGGGAGGCATGCTGCCACTTGCCGACATCGGCGAGGAGCGAACCGGAGAGAAAAAGGACAGCGCAGGAGCTGTCGAGGCGAAAACGATATTCAGGAGGCTCTCCAGCGCTGACGGAATTTCAGCCGTCGAGGCGGAACTGCTGACAGGCAGGACGCACCAGATCAGGGCCACCCTGAATTCCCTATCTTATCCGCTTGTCGGCGACAAGCTCTATGGCGTGGATGATTCGCTGTATCTGAAGTTTGCCGGAGGAGGACTCGACGAGCGCGACTACCGCAGGCTTGGCGCGAGAAGGCAGATGCTTCATTCGCACGAAATATCCTTCCCGTCCTCCGACGGCAGCCGGATTGAACTCGTCTCTAAACCGCCAGAGGACATGCTCGGCCTGCTCGACAGATTGGATCTTTCGTCCATAGGCGGCAAAATCTGGTCGCTGCCACCGCGCTCATTTCACCTTTCTTAGGGTCACATATCCCGCGCGGGGTTCATTGTCCTTGTGCGTCTTGCCCAGGATGTATAGGACCATTTCCGTGTCGGAGAGCATCTCGCCGATGACAATGTCCTCCTCGTGGTCAACGATGTAGAGCTTCCTGTTGTCGGAACTTATCACTCCCGAGAAGCCCTCTTTTATGGAAGTTCCTTCGCCATCTATCTTCTTTCGCGTGATGGTGCGCTCCCCATGGAAATGCTTGCCCTTCTGCTCGACGATGGTCCACTTCGCCACCGGGTCTGAGTTCTCCAGATAGCCATGTTTCGCGTGGTGGTGGCTGTAGGTTTCGACATCCCATTCGCCCTTGAGATCCGGCAGGCTTGCGCCTCCCCACATGCAGCAGGAACCCGACTTGCATCCGCCGACGCAAAGGACAGTTGACAGAGCCAACACGAGCACGAGCAGTCTCTTCATTGCAGTTTCTCCTATATGGATTTGTTGCCGCAATCTAGCCCGCAAGCGGCATAATTGCAAATCCGTCCGCCTCGCCTGCCTGGACACAGGACCGGACGCGGGAGATGTTCCGGCGAAACAGAGCATGTGTCCCTGTTCCCTTCCAAGCGGGATCATTCCTTCCTTCTGACGACTGGGATCTTGTCCGATTCGGCCTTGTTGACGAGGTCGTCCCAGTTGCCTGTCGGGCTGGTATGTAGCACCACGCGGACGAATGCGGCGACCTTGGGCAGGCTTTCGGGCGCCTTCTGGAAGCTGTATGCCTTGTCGTTTTCAGCGTCCTTCCGGGACCCGAATATCTCGAGGAAGTCACCATATTCGCCGTCTTCCTTGAACCAGTGGAAGGCGCAGACGAGTTTGAGCCCGGGCTTGACGTTCTTTAGCTTCACCTCCAGGTCGAACGGTTTTCCAGCCTCTATCGTGGGGCTGTGCTTCATCTCGAACCATTCTCCCTGCGCGGCGGTCATCAGGGGCGCGGCGTCCTGGGCCCGGGCGTTTGCCCCCGTGTAGACTGCCGCTGCGGCCGCGAGCGCCGCAATTCCGACTGCCATTCTTCCGATCCTCATCTTTCGTCTCCTGTTTTGTTGTTGACACAAGCCGATTGCAAAACTTTCCATGGCCGCGTTGGTCTTCACTTCCCTCCGAGGATTTCTCCCCCCTGCGATTTCCGGATCAACTCCATGAAATGCGTTGGTTCGCGCCACTTTCCATTCCAGTAGTAGTCGTAGCAGCGGTTGATGCCAGTCCCCTCCCCGAGGTCGTTCCAAGTCGCGATGAGGAGGATGTCCGAATCCCTCGATCCGTCGAGGATTTCAAGCAGCAGCCTGTCATCCTTGAATATCTTGTCCTTTTCGGTTGCGATGCGCTCATTCTGCCCGTTGTCCCTGGCCGTGGAGTCCCATCTGACCATCGCGTGAGTGAGGACGATGTCCCTGTGTTTGAAGCTCGCCTCCTGCGCCGGACGGCCGAGCGAATACCACTTGAACATGCTGTCGGCAGTCTCTTCGACCTCCTTTCTCCAGAATGCGGCGTCCACGAGGAGGAACGGCTCCACGCCGAATTCCTGCTTGAACATCTTCTTCATGAGCTTGAAGACCTCTCCCGCGTTGTATCTGTTCCTGATTGTTCCGGCGTTGTAGAATGCTATGACGGGACGCTCCTTGAACATGTGCCAGTGCCTTCTCGGTATCTTCGAGAAGAATGGCTTCCACTTCGCCTCGAAGATCAGCTTGGCGCAGGCCCCGGCCTCCTCCATGTCCGGCTTCTGCTTCCAGAACTCACCAAACCAGGGGGTGCCCCAGCTCCATGTATCGTCGAACAGCCCTATCTTGACCGTCTTGTCGAGTCCCATTGATTCGATTTTGTCCATGGCCTTCACCAGATTGTCGAGGGAACCGTCGGAGATGTCCGGCCCGTATGTGTTCAGGAGGAGGAACTGTAGTCCGGCGTATCTTGCGTCGAGGAGTTCCATGAACCAGAATCCGGGATTGCTTCTTGGATTGTAGTAGCCGTTGTCGGCCTCGTCCATCTTCAGTATTTCGGCTGGCCTGTCCATTCCCGGGACGTGGTTGTTCGCCCATGACGGCCTGCTGTTGACGTGTCCGTCCGGGCAGTTGAAGAAGAACATGCACACCGCGCCGATCTCTCTCTTGAGCCTTCTGTCCGGGGCGGAGAGGAGTCTGGGCTGGAAATTCCATGGATCGCTGTAGACGTATTTCGGATTCCTGCCGAGCGACTGCGCGATGCCCATGGCCAGATCTATCCTGCGCCAGCGCGGGTTGGCTCCGGCTGCCGAGTTCCACTTTTCGAGATCCTCCTTTGATGGGGACGCTCCAGTGACTTGGAGGAATATCGCCTCGATACGGCGTTCAAGGGTTTCAGCAACGTTCACATCCAGCGTCTCTCCGGGCTTGAAGTCGTTTTCGGAAAACGGTTTTTCCCGTTCCGGGTTCAACGTGAAAACGAAACCCTCCGTGGGGATCATCGTTCCGGGTGTCGCTGGCTTCGCATCAAGCGGTTTGACCTCGTTGGCGACATGCTTGTCATCCATGCCCGTCCCCCGTCTTCCCTCCATGCATCCGATAAGGACTATGATCATGGCCGCCGTTATCGCAATGAAGATCAGGATCATTCTCATCTCCGTTCTCCGTCAGTTTGTTGTTTGAAACGCTCTTTCACCAGCTAAGCCCCTTGGAGAAGCCCACATCGCTCATTTCATTGAAGGTTATTGACCTGCAATGCCCGTCCAGAAACGATATTCCCATCTTGTTCTTGTGCCTTGCCCAGTCGAAACGGTTCTGGTTGGTAGATCCGCCTTCGTCATACACCATCCTGAGGGTGTAGTTTGTCGAGACGCCCGGGAGGTATGGAGGGATCCACACGGCGCCCTGCACCTTGAAGTCGCCGGAATACATGACGACGTCAGGTTTTGATATCTTCAGCGAATTCCCACCGCATTTCACCGATCCGTTCAGGTCGTATCCTGTAAACGCCTCATTGGTGGCGTAGCTCGAATACGATTTCACCGCGAAGCCATGCACGGTTGAACTGTCGTCCGTTCCGATCAGATATCCAATCTCGGGATTTTCATGGGAAGGACATTTGAATATCGGATACTTGCCTTTGACAAGCAGGTCGGCCGTGTGGTTGGCGATCGTATCCGTCCTGATGGGCAGGCCAAGGTAGTCGGTGAGGGATCCGAGAAAATGCGTCGCCTTGCCACCTATGACGACAAATCGCTCGTCGGTGACATATGTGTTGCCGGCGCCAAGCGTCCTTATCATTCCGCCAAGCGGGTAGTAGTTCTTCTTGTCCATCGCGTGGCTGGAGGCGGCTAGGGATATCTGCCTCTGCTGGGATACGCAGGAGATCAGCTTTGCCGACTCCTTCGCCTTGTTGAGGGATGGCAGCAGCAACGCCGCGAGGATCGCGATTATCGCGATGACCACGAGGAGCTCGATTAAAGTGAATCTGCCCGAAAATGCTATCGTCTTCTTTTTATCGTGTTTCATATTGCAAATCTCCTCAGTTTCATCTTGGACCCGCAATTGTTCCGCCAGGAAGGAAGGCCGGCATGAGAACCACTTTCGAGATCGGGCATCTGCCCGACTCGATCCTCTCAAGCAGGAGGTCGAAACAGGTTCTGGCCAGAAGATGGTCGTCCTGCAGCATTCCGCCCGTCGCAATCCTTCCATCCGTCTCCCATACAGGCAAACTTCCCAACGAGGCGACGGATACCTCGTCTGGCACCTTGACCCCTTTTTTGAGAAGCATCCATGACATGGCGCACGCGAGAAATACGGTGTTGCAGACTATAGCAGTGATGTTCCGCGGCCTCGACGACACGAACCTCTCCACCGCATGATACTCGTTCGGCATGATCTGAAGCTCGCGGACCGGATGGATACTGAGTCCGGCCTCGGAGAGAGCCTCCCTGCATGCGGAGACGATTCCCTCCTCGCGGGGAAAGAAGCGGAGACGGCTTCCCGGCCTCTCTACGCAGAGGAGAATTCCCTCGTGCCCCATCAGCGCGAGCCTGCGGACAAGCTCGCGAAAGGCGGCTTTGACGTCCACGGCCACGAGAGGGAAGAGATTCTCGTCCTGCTGGCATAGATATACCCATGGAACCGGAGCTTCTCCGGCAGGACGTGGAAATTGAAAAGGATACAGGATCAGAAGACCTTTGAGATTCCTCCCGAAGATATCGCGGAGGTCCGAGTAGGTATCGAATCTCCTCGTCCCTTCGACAGCCCTCGTCTCCACCAGATATCCATGGCGCAAGGCTTCCGATGTGAGCTCGTGGACGTAATACCTGCTGACATGCTCGCTCTCCTGCTCCCGGGACAGCAGTATTCCGACAAGCCCCCTGGACTTGACGTTACGGGGCGTCCGCGAGATCAGAAACGTCCCCCTGCGGTCCTCGCTCCTGATGTATCCGTCGCGGGAGAGCATGCGGTAGACTGTCTGCACGGTCTTTATCATCTGGCCGCTGGAATCGGCAAGCTCCTTCACGCCGGGAAGACGGTCCCCCACCTTCCAACGGCCGTTGTGTATCTGCCTCCGCATGGCGTCGTATATCTGCTGCACATACGGCAGCCTGTCGCTGTCGATTATCCTCGTCCCGAAAATCTCCCCAGCCCCCGCCATTGCATGGACTCCCGTTTTTTTTGTATACCATAGTATACAGCACCCGGGCTGACAAGTCAAGAGCCCTGGCTGGAAATTTTCAGCATTTTACGGCTTCTTAGCCATAATTAATTTAACACAAATAAGTTATAAATAAAATTTACCCCCAGAGCCTCAGCGGGCTTGACTTTTGTTTTGTATACTGGTATAATACTAATATATAAATATATAAAAAGGGGCGCGCCGTGAAGAGGATTGGAATCATTCCGGATGTATTGTTGGCACTGTCCTGCGCCTTGTCGTTATCCGTCTATGGGCAGGGATCCGAGCCGTCGGCTCTTCCAAAATGCGATTTGAAGGGCGGGGATGTTCCGGCTTCTCCGTCGAAGGTGGAGCTAATTAGGGACAAGGCTGGCAACTGGCGTTTCCTCGTGAACGGCCAGGAGTTCCCGGTCCGCGGGGCTGGGGGTGCGACTGCGCCGGGACTTCTCGAGCAGCTGAAGCTTGCTGGAGGCAACTGCGTGCGCACATGGGGGATGGGGACGCTCGATGACAAAGTCGCCGATGGCGAGCGCTTCATAGACCGCGCTTGGCGTCTGGGCATAATGGTCGTTCCCGGAATCTGGGTCCAGCACGAGCGCCACGGTTTCAATTATTCCGATCCTGGGTTCGTCGCGAAGCAGCGCGAGGACACGGTTGCGGCCGTCCGCAGATACAAGAAGCATCCTGCGGTTCTCGCCTGGGGGCTGGGCAACGAGATGGAGGGGGTATCCGCGAAGGATGCGAGCGAAATCGTCTTGAAGGAAGTCAACGAGCTGGCGAAACTGATAAAGGCCGAGGATCCCGCGCACCCCGTGATGACGGTGATAGCTTTCAACCCGGGCAAGGCGGCACAGGTAAAGAAGCAGTGCCCGGACATCGACATTCTCGGGGTCAACACCTATGGAGCCGCAGCAGGAGCCGGAAGCGCCTTGAAAAGTGCCGGCTGGACAAAGCCTTTCGCCGTGACCGAATTCGGGGTGAAGGGGTTCTGGGAGGTTCCCACGACCGAATGGGGGGCGCCCTACGAGCAGAGCAGCCAGGAGAAGGCGGCGAACTACTTCTCCGCCCACAAACTCGTATTCGAGGTGAACGACGGCAAGGAGCTATGCCTCGGGACCTTCGCCTTCCTCTGGGGATGGAAGCAGGAACGAACGTCAACCTGGTTCGGGATGTTCCTGCCAAGCTTGGAAAAGCTTCCCCAAGTGGACGCCATGACAAAGGCATGGCTTGGAAAATGGCCCGAGAACAGATGCCCCAAGATCGAAAGGCTGTCCTCCCTCGCATACGGAAAGACCCTTGACCCCGGAACGACGCTGAGCGCGAAAATCGAAGTAGAGGATCCGGACGGCGACCAGTTGTCATACGAATGGACGGTCGTCTCTGAATCAAGCGACCTGCGCCACGGCGGCGAGGCTGAGAGCGCACCAGCATCCCACCCGGACCTGATCAAGCAGAACAACGCGACGGAATGCGTCTTCAGCGCCCCGCAGAAGGCGGGCAACTACCGTCTATTCCTGGTCGTCCGGGACGGGAAGGGCGGCGCGGCCACGGCGAACTTCCCGTTCAGGGTGAAGTGATAATTGACATGAGATCGTAGTTTGAAATAAAATAAGGAGATGTCGGATGAAAAAGTTGAACGGAATGAAGATGGGCTTCTTCGGTATCGCGAGCTTGGCGCTGGGACTCCTTGTCGGAGGGAATCTGGCGGCGGAACCGGACTACGGCGACCACCAGTCATCAACCCTGACAACCAAGGCGTGGAACGCCATGGGGCAGCAGCAGTTCGACGACGCCCTCGCCTACATCGCCAAATGCGAGGAGCTATATGGGGCCGAGGCGAAGAAGATGCAGGCGGCCATGACGGACTACGCGCCTACCGAGCCGAAGGAGGAGGCGGCGAAGCTCTGGGCCCTCAACGATGTGGGCACGTGCATGTTCATCAAGGGCGAGCTTCTGGTCAAGAAGGGCGACAAGAAAGGCGCGATCGAGGCATTCACGAAGCTGGTCAATGAATACAAGTTCGCCCAGTGCTGGGATCCGAAGGGCTGGTTCTGGAAGCCCGCAGAAGCGGCAAAGCAGAAACTCGTCGAACTGCAGTTCCAGACGGAATAGACATCATCGAACAGGTGGCGCCCATGGCGGATAAAAGGGAAAAATCAAGGAGGACCGGAAAGGACGGCGACTTCCTCTACAGGGAGATACATGCCGTTCTAAGAAAGGACATCCTTTCGGGGAAATACAAGCCGGGCGGCCGCCTGCCCTCGGCAGACGAACTCTCCACCACCTACAACGTCAACAGGCTCACAGTCCGAAAGGCGGTCTCGGGCCTTGTCGCCGAAGGACTTGTCTACACCAGACCCGCGCAGGGGACATACGTGGTTGACAATCCGGATGCCGCTATTTCCCGCCAGAACGCAAATGCAGCCCCATTCTCGGAAAGGACCTTGAACGTGGGAGTGGTCTCCAAGATGCTCGTCACGCACAACATCGGGTTCTACCATTCCGACATGATCGCCGGGATACACAAGGGGCTCATCGAGAGCAAGGCGAACATGATCATACTGCCGTTCGATGGAAGCGAGAGCGAAGCTTCGCTCTTCTCCCACGTCGGCAGGAGCCGCCTCGACGCGGCGATATACGTCGGCCCTTTCGAGCAGAGCGGGCTCAAGAACATGATACGCAACGGCCCGCCGGCCGTGCTCCTCGACTTCCCGCTGAGAAATTCAGGCACCGACTGTATCATCATGGACAACGTCGGCGGGGCGCAGGCCGCCATCGGGCATCTCGCCGGGCTGGGCCATGCGAAAATCGCAATCGTATCGGGGGCGAAGGATCAGCCTGCCAGCCTCGAAAGACTCGAAGGAGCATTGAGCGCCGCGGCCTCGCACGGCATCGGGAAGTCCGACATCATCATCGAGGAGGGAGGATTCACGCTGAAAGGCGGACACGATGCGGCGCTGCGGATATTGAAATCGGGGAGAAAGCCCACGGCCATATTCTTCATGAACGACGAGATGGCCTACGGGGGGATAAAGGCCTTGCGCGAAAATTCGCTGAGAATCCCGGATGACGTCTCCGTGGTCGGATTCGACAACAGCGCGCACGCGCTAATGAGCAGCCCCCAGCTCACGACGGTCGCCGCCCCGGCCATGCAAATGGGGAAATTCGCCGTCCAGCGCTTTTTCTCAAAGCTCCGCAACGGCGGGGAATATTCGCCAAGCTTCACTCAGATGGACACAAGCCTTGTGATACGAAAGACGACCGCGGCTCCAGCCGCCGGAAAAAGGAGGATGACATGAAAAAGCCTAAAACTCTCTTTACACTCATCGAGCTCCTCGTGGTCATCGCGATAATCGCGATTCTCGCGGCGCTGCTGCTGCCGGCTCTCGGCAACGCGAAGGAGATGGCGAGGACAACGAACTGCATCAGCAACCAGAAGCAGCTGGCTTTGGGCATGTATTCCTACGCGATGGACTACAGCAACATATTCCTCTACGCCGGAGACCAGCCCGGACGCAGGAACGACTGGTATAGCAAGGAGGTCATGGGAGAGTATCTTGGCTCCGACAGCAGCGGAAGGAGCCCTCTGTTCACATGCCCTTCTGAGGCCAAGCGCGACTTCTCGGCGCAGGCGAAGAATCCGAGGCACTACGGCTTCAACGGCTATCTCCTATACAACCAGGAGGCAGTCGCCATAACAAGAATAAAGAGGCCGTCTTATCTATTCATATTCACCGACAACCATCCTTGGATAGGCGGGACGGAGGGAGACAGCTGGGCGATGGTCAATCTCTGCGATGGACAGGACGGATGGCATCCCTCGCACGTGTGGCCATCTGCGGAATCCTCCATGCCCATCCTCACATACACGACATTCGCCACCGACATCAATTATACGCGCTTCCCATACTACCGCCACCAGAGAAAGAGGAATTTCGTGTTCGGGTTCGTGGATGGAAGCGGAAGGACCATGAAATACAATGAATTGCAGGCCAAGAACATCTGGAACACGCAGGCGCTATTTGGAAACTGGTAGGGGCAAATTGCATAAACAAGGAATATCCGATCATGAAGGAAAAAGGAGGGAAGAGAAATACGAACGCAGACGCAATGAAGCACCACCTGATTCGAAACTACGACTCAATGCCACCGTTTTTCATGACGCTGGCGTCGCCTACGAACCACTGGCTCTTCGTATCATCCACGGGCGGACTCAGCGCAGGAAGGGTCTGTCCGGAGAACTGCCTCTTCCCCTACGAAACGGTTGACAAGCTCACGGAAGCCTGGCGGCACACGGGACCTAAAACGCTCATCTTCGTCCAGGGCGGATCTGGAAAATCCACGGCGGGGCGAACCCTATGGTGTCCATTCGATCTGGACCAGCCGAAGTGCTCCGGCATTGAACGCAATCTGCGGAAGAGCGTTCTGGGCGACAAACTGGCATTCGAGGAGATCAACCGCAGGCTCGGTCTCGCATTCTCCTATTCCTGGGAATTCTCGGACAAGTTCGGCATTGTCAGGAGATCACGGATTGAAAACATCGGAAGACGGAAGGCCAGGCTGAATCTCCTCGATGGAATTCTCAACATCACACCGGCGAACACCAGCAGGAAACTGCAGACCGAGAGCAGCTGCCTTCTAGACGCCTACAAGAGGGCCGAACTGCTCGACTTCGCCCGGCTCGCGGTTTTTCATTACAACTCCCTGCCGTCCGACAAGCCGGAGGCTGTCGAATCCCTCAAGGCGTCTCTGGTGTGGAGCGCCGGCCTTCACAGCGCGAAAGTCCTCCTCTCATCCGTGCAGATCGCGAAATTCGCAAGCACCGGAAGAGTCGAGGAGGAAAAGGAATGCAGAGGAGTGAAGGGCGCATACATGCTATGTTCCGAACTCTCCCTCGATCCGGGGGCATCCCGGGAATGGACCATCGTCGCGGACGTGGACAAGGACATCCGCGACATCCGCGAGGTCGCGGAAATCGCGAAGCAAAAGGGTTTCCTTCGCGATTCTCTGGAAAAAAACATCTGCGCCGGACGTGCGGAGCTAGAGAGAATTGTCGCATCGTCCGACGGATTCCAGCTGACCGCGGACTCCGCCACGTCCACGCACCATCTCTCGAACGTCCTTTTCAACTGCATGCGCGGCGGCGTCTTCGCGAACGGCGGGATGATAGACCTTGCGGACTTCGCAGAATATGTCGCAACACACAACAAGGGATCAGCCGCCGAAGCGGGGAGAATCGCCGGGCGGCACGCGGGGAGGATGATCTCCATTCGGGACTTCATGGAGGCCGCATCCGCATCCGGCGACCGGAACCTGCGCCGCCTCGCGGCTGAATATCTTCCGCTGACCTTCAGCAGACGGCACGGCGATCCGAGCAGGCCTTGGAACCAGTTCGCGATAAGGGTCAAGACGCCGGGCGGGGCCAGACTGCTCTCGTATCAGGGCAACTGGCGCGACCTCTTCCAGAATTGGGAGTCCCTATGTCTTTCCTATCCGGAATTCACCGAAAGCGTGATCGCTAAATTTCTGAACTGCAGCAATGCCGAGGGATACAACCCCTACCGCATATCGCGCGAGGGCTTCGAGTGGGAGAAACTCGAACACGGAAATCCCTGGGCCAACATCGGATATTGGGGCGACCATCAGATAATCTACCTGCTGCGCCTGCTCGAACTCTCGCGGAAGCTCCATCCGGGGAAACTGCGTTCAATGCTGTCCGACCGCTCCTTCGCCCACGCGAACATCCCATACAGGATCAAATCCTACAAGGAGATACTGCTGAATCCCAGACAGAGCATCGCCTTCGACGACGGACTCGACGCGAAGCTGAGGGATGCCGCCATCAGAACCGGCAACGATGCGAATCTGCTTCCCGGCCCCGACGGGGAGCCGTTGCACGTCTCCATGATGGAGAAGCTCCTTGCAAGCATGCTTGCGAAACTCGCGAACCTCGTCCCCGGCGGCGGCATATGGATGAACACCCAGCGCCCCGAATGGAACGACGCGAACAACGCCCTCGCCGGTTACGGCCTCTCCGTGGTGACGACATGCCACCTGCACAGATTCATGGGCTTCCTCGACACGCTCGTCTCGGAGTCCGGAGAGGACGGCTTCGAGGTCTCATGCGAAATCGCCGAACTGATGGGAAAAATCAAATCCGTCCTGGAGCGCAACATCGGGATCACGGAAAAAAAACGGACTGGCGACTCCTCGCGCAGGAAGCTCATGGACGCGCTTGGTGCCGCCTCCTGCGAATTTCGCAGGAAGCTATACGGCGACGGTCTTTCCGGGCGTCTCGGGAAAGTTTCCGCCGCCGAGGTCAGGAACCTGCTCCGCACGGCCATGCGATGGACCGCGCACTGCATCGTGGCGAACGAGCGGGGCGACGGTCTCTATCATTCCTACAACATCCTCGTCCTGAAGCGTGCAAGCGAGGCATCGGTCAAGAACCTGCCCGAGATGCTCGAGGGGCAGGCCGCCGTCCTCTCCTCCGGACTTCTTTCTCCGGAAAAAGCCCTGCGCCTGCTCGAATCCCTGAGGGAAAGCCAGCTATACAGGCCGGACCAGAACAGCTACATGCTTCAGCCGGACAGGGCGTTGAAAAGCTTTGTGGAGAAGAACGAGATCCCGCCGAAAGCCGTCCGGAAGTCCACGCTCCTAAGGGCAGTCCTCGATGATCCCGAGAACCGATTGGCCTGCCGCGACATCTCCGGCGGAGTCCATTTCGACTCTGGTATAAAAAACGAGGAAGATCTGGACGCGGTTCTGAAAGGACTTGCCCCGCATCCGAAATATTCCCGGCTCGCGAAGAGGGAATCAGGATTGCTCAGGGAAATCTTCGAGGAGACATTCAGGCATTCGGAGTTCACGGGGCGCGCGGGAAGCTTCTTCGCATACGAAGGGCTCGGATGCGTATACTGGCACATGGTCTCGAAGCTTCTTCTCGCGGTCCAGGAGATTTATTTCAAGGCCGCCGAGGACGGCAGGCCGGAG
>CAZGJP010000015.1:0-19676 GCA_964526605.1 uncultured Lentisphaera sp. | reverse complement strand
CCTGTCCGTGTTCCGCTGGCACTGGGTGAGTTTGCTCGCCCCACCTTCGGTGCTGGCGAGGCGGGCAAGCATCTTGGAGCTGATCTTGCATCATGATAATAAAGGGGCTTGACAAGTTTTCGCTGATAGACTATCCGGGCAAAATAGCGGCCATAGTCTTTGTGTCCGGATGCAACTTCAGGTGTCCCTACTGCCACAATCCGCATCTTGTGATCGAGGGTTCCGCCCAGCCGAGAATATCCGAAAGGGCGATTCTGGAATTCCTGGATTCCAGGAAGGGCAGGATAGACGGAGTCGTCGTGAGCGGCGGGGAACCGACCTTGCAGAAGAACCTCCCGGTATTCCTCGAGAAGGTCAAGGCGAGGGGCTATCTGGCGAAGGTGGACACGAACGGATCCCGCCCGGAAAGGCTTGCTGAACTCATCGAGGCCGGTCTGCTCGACGCCGTTGGCATCGACTACAAGGCTCCGGTGGGCAGATACAACGACGTGGCGAAATCGAAGGAGGACGACGTTGGCGAAAAGGTGTCGGAAAGCATCAGGCTATGCGTCGAGAAGGGAAAGCTCCTCGAGCTGAAGACGACGGTGCACAGGAGACTTCTCTCCAGGGAGGATCTGCTCCAGATGAGACGTGAGATGGACTGCCTTGGGGCGAGGAAGTGGATACTCCAGCAGTTCCACCATGCGGAGACCCTGGATGGCTCCATAAATGACGAGGAGAGCTACTCCGACGTGGAGCTTGCGAACATCGCGAAGAAGATGCACGGGACGAGGGCCCGGGGCATAAAGGGCATTTTTTTCGAGTGATTATTTGCCGAGCACGAGCATATCACTGCTGGGGCTGCCCGAGAAACTGGATGAAGGCCTTCTTGTATCTGGTCTCGTCCTCCTTGGACATGGACTTCTTGAGAAGCTCCTGATGGTTCTTTATCGAGGCCTCGGCCTTCTCCACCAGTCTCTTCGCGCAGTCGAAGACCTTCGATTCGCTCTCGGCGAAGGCAGTGTCCTCGTCCTTCATCTGCTCGACCGCCTTTCTGCCGATGAAGTCGCTTATTGCTGCCTTCTCCAGCTTGAATATGATCTGATGGTTGCAGAGCGTAAGCGCGGTCTGGACCGTGTCTGCCAGCAGCAGCATGTAATGGTCCAGCGGGCTGTCCAGATGCTTCTCCTTGTTCTTGAACCCATCGCCGAAGAAGATCTGCCTGCCGGTCTCTATGCCGGAGACAAGGGAGAAGAGGGTCTCCTCGTATCTGGCGCTTCTAGCCCCCGGCTCCAGCGAGGCTATTTCCCGTTTCAGCGAGCATATGGCCTTCTCGTAGAGGGCATCCCGCTTCCCGAGCAGTGCCGGGGTGTTGATGACCGCCAGGCTGTCGGAGGAGATATCCTTGTTCTGGGGTCTGCCGAGGGAGAGCAGGTTTATGGTCTTCTTTATCTTGTGGAATATCTGCGTGTCCTTCGTCTTCGGCATTGGTCTTCTCCTGTCATTGGGGCTTTGGCGTCTTTCCGAGCAGTGCCATCACCAGCTTGAGGTCTTCCCAGACCGTCTTCTTTGCGGAGGGATTCCTCAGGAGGAAGGCGGGATGGTATGTGGGCATGGTGCTGATGCCCTCGATCCGCTGCCACTTGCCTCGCACCTCGTTGATGCCTTTCACTCCGAGGAGAAATCTTGCCGGCGTCGCGCCAAGGAGGACTATCGCCTTGGGCCTTACCAGCGCGATCTGCTTCATCAGATAGGGCATGCAGGCGTCCGCCTCGTCTCTTTCGGGAACCCTGTTCTCCGGCGGACGGCATTTGACGATGTTGCCTATGTAGACGTCCTCGCGCCTGAACTGCATTGCTGATATCATCTTGTCAAGGAGTTGTCCGGCCCTCCCCACGAATGGGCGGCCCTGCAGGTCCTCGTCCCTTCCCGGTCCCTCGCCGATGAACATGAGTTCGGCGTCGGGGCTGCCCTCTCCGAAGACGAAATTCTTCCGGGTCGCGCCGAGTCTGCATGCCATGCATGAGCATATCTTTTGGCGGAGCGTCTCCAGGCTGTCCGAATTCTCCCAGCCCGAGGGGTGGGCAGCGTCGCGGACGTGGTGGGTCGATCTCATCTGTGGCTCCTTGATCTGTGGTTCATATCTGGGCGGGGGAGGGCCGGGCTTGGAAAACTTGTCGCCTTGACCGGGGTCTTCCATCGTGGAGCTGTCGTTCGGGAGAGATAGAAATCTTCTTCTGGTCTCCTCCGAAAGCTCCACATACTGGCTGCTGGCGGACAAGTCGCGCAGAAAGATCCCGACCTCGCGCAGAATCTGCTTCTTTTCCATTGATATGCCCGTTTTCCCGTTTATATTACACTGCATTCGCGCTTCTTCAACCCGCTTCGGCATTCGCGCGGAGTTTTGCAGTCGGCTCGTTCAACAAAAGGAGGCCTTCCGGTGGCGCCGTTCCGAATTCGCACATGTCTTTTCTCCGCATTCGTCTTCATGCTTCCATCGTTTCTCGGCGCGTCGTCGGCGCTGAACGAGATTGCCGCATATGCGGACGATTCGATGGACAAGCTGGTCAGACACGCCTACGACCATTTCAACATGGAGGCGTTCGAGTCGTGGAGGGCGGCCTTCTTCGTGCTCGGGCTTGTCGCCACCATTCTGGCGGCCAAGTTCCTGGCATGGTTCATTGGGAAGAAGCTGGCCGGGTTCATACGCCGGACCGAGACGCTCGTGGACGATCTGGTGCTGGAGGCGCTTGGCAGGCCTGTGGCGCTGGCGGTGCTGAGCACGGGGTTGTATTTGAGCGCGATTCCGCTCTTCCTGCTTTTCTCCGACAACGCGAGACTCGTATTCGGGAGGATATGCCTGGCCTCCTTCGCATCCTCGATAGCATGGGCCATCTACAGGCTGGTGGCCGTCCTGGACCATGTCCTCCACCGTTTCGCGCAGAGGAGCGACAACAGCCTCGACGACATGATAGTGGCGGCCATACGCAGGACGCTGAAGGTCGCCATATTCCTTCTTTCGGCGATGTTCATCGGCCAGAACATACTGCATCTGAACATAACCGCGTTGCTTGCCGGCGCCGGGGTGGCGGGCCTCGCGATAGCCTTTGCGGCGCAGGACACGATAGCGAACTTCTTCGGTTCCGTGATGATACTGCTGGACCGTCCGTTCAAGCTTGGAGACCGTGTGGTCGTCTCCGGCACCGACGGTATCGTGGAGAACATCGGATTCAGGAGCACCAAGATAAGGACTCTCGGGGGACACCTCGTGACCGTCCCGAACAAGAAGATAGCCGACAGCGAGATAGAGAACATATCCGGGCGTCCGCACATCAAGCACAGCGTCAATCTGACGGTCACATACGACACGAGGCCGGAGAAGGTCGAGAGGGCCGTGGCTGTTCTGCACGAGATATTCGACGGGCACGAATGCTCGGAGCGGGATTTCCCTCCGAGGATATACTTCGCCTCGTTCGGCGACTGGGCGCTGAACATAAGCGCGACATGCTGGTATCATTCCCCGGACTACTGGAAGTTCCAGGAATGGGTGCACAGGAGCAACATCGAGATTCTCAGGCGCTTCAACGACGAGGGCATCGAGTTCGCCTTCCCGACGAACACCACTTTCATAGCTGGAGATCCCGGGCGCAGGCCGGAGCTGGCCGTTTTCAATGCCGGGATTCCGAAAACGGAGGCTCCAGTTGGCGGGAATAGCTGAAAATCTGGGCGCGGTCCTCTCGCGAATCGAAGATGCCGCCTCGAGGGCGTGCAGGAAACCGGGCGACGTGAAGCTGCTTGCGGTGAGCAAGAATTTTCCGCCCGAGGCCGTGGCCGGGGCGTCCGCGTGCGGGCAGAGGCTTTTCGGTGAAAACCGCGTCCAGGAACTGGAGTCCAAGCGTTCTGCGCTGGATAATTCGTCTCTCGAATGGCACATGATTGGGCATCTGCAGTCGAACAAGGCGTCGCGCGCCGCGCGAGCCTCCGACTGCATACACTCCATAGACAGCTTGGATCTCATGCGCAGGGTTGAAAAGGCCTGTGAGGCGGAAGGCAGGCGCATTAAGTTCCTCCTGGAGTTCAACGTCTCCGCGGAGGAAAGCAAGTTCGGAATACGCGAAAAAGACGACCTGCTCCGCATCTGCGACCAGACGCCAGCCCTGGTCCATGCTGAGTTCGCCGGGCTCATGACCATGGCCCCGCTGTCCGCGACCGAAGACGAGCAGAGGCGGATATTCTCCTCCCTGAGGATCCTCTCGGAGGAGATAAGGCGGCGCCTTTCTCTTCCTTTCATCGAGCTTTCCATGGGCATGAGCTCCGACTTCGAGGCTGCGATCCGGGAAGGCTCCACCATCGTCAGGATCGGCACCGCGATTTTCGGCGGAAGAAAATAAATTTTTTGTCTTCTCCACTTGATTTTTGAATATCATGGGGAAGATTATTGGCCTGTTTCTTTTTCGAAGAACCTAAATCAAAAATGCGCAACAAAACAAAAACCGGAGGTTGCTGATGTCATCATCATTGGCAGACAAAGTGAAGGAAATCGTGGTCAAGCAGCTGGGCGTTTCGCCCGAGCAGGTCACCGAATCGGCGAAGTTCATCGACGATCTCGGAGCTGATTCCCTCGACCTCGTCGAACTGGTCATGGCCCTCGAAGAGGAATTCGGAGCCGAGATCCCGGATCAGGACGCCGAGAAGCTCACCACGGTCGGTGATGCCGTCAAGTACATCGAAGGGCACTGCCAGAAGTAAGGGCGGACAGGTTCGCCTTTCATATAAGCGGGGATGAGAATCCCCGTTTTTGCTGTAAGGCTGTTTCGTCCGGAGAGGTTCGCGATGGATCGTAGAGTCGTCATAACAGGCATGGGCGCCGTATCCTGCGTTGGCAACAGTGTTGCAAGCACGTGGGACGCTCTTGTGAACGGGAGATGCGGGATCGGCAAAGTCTCCAGATTCGATGCATCGAGATACAAGACCCAGATAGCCGGAGAGGTCAGAAACTTCGACTTCTCGACCTACATGTCCGAAAAGGAGGCCCGCAGGCTGGACCTCTTCTGCCACTACGCCATAGCCGCCTCCGACGAGGCCATGGCGATGGCGGGCATCGCCAGGGATCTCTCGGGACTGGTTCCGGAGAAAGTCGGTGTCCTCGTCGGTAGCGGAATCGGCGGACTCAAGACGCTTGAAGACCAGAGCTCCCTTCTCCTTTCCCGGGGCCCCGAGAAGACCTCGCCGCTCCTGATTCCAATGATGATAGGGGACATGGCCGCAGGCTCCATCTCGATGCGCTACGGTGCGAAGGGGCCGAACTTCGGCATAGTGACAGCCTGCGCCACGGCATGCCATTCCATAGGCGAGGCCTCCTGGATCATCAGGCGTGGCGACGCGGACGTGATGATATGCGGGGGTGCCGAGGCCACGATAGTGCCAATAGGCTTCGCGGGATTCTGCTCGATGAAGGCGATGAGCACAAGAAACGCCGAGCCGGAGAGGGCGAGCAGGCCTTTCGACGCCGAAAGAGACGGCTTCGTGATGTCCGAAGGATCTGGCATCCTCATACTTGAGGACTACGAGCACGCCAGGAAACGCGGTGCGCATATCGTCGCGGAACTCGCAGGATACGGCGCGACGGCGGACGCATACCACATAACTTCCCCGGCGCCGGATGGTTCCGGCGCTGCGAACGCCATAAGAACAGCCATGAGGCATGCGAAACTCAACCCCGAGGACATATCCTACATCAACGCGCACGGGACCAGCACTCCGCTGAACGACAAATACGAGACCATGTCCATCAAGAGTGTCTTCGGCGACAAGGTCGGTGGCGTATCCATAAGCAGCACGAAGGGCACCATGGGGCATTCTCTCGGCGCCGCCGGCGGAATAGAGACCATAGCATGCGCGATGGCGATCAAGACGGGGATAATCCCGCCCACGATCAACTACGAGAACCCGGATCCGGAATGTGATCTGGACTGCACCCCAAACCAGGCCAGGACCCGTGAAGTCAGGACTGCGATAAACGTCAATCTCGGTTTTGGCGGCCACAACGCGGCCGTCGTCTTGAAAAAATTGGACTTTTGATCGGCAAATGCTATATTGCCTGTCATAATCAATAAACGACGATGGAGGTATCAGCCATGAAGAGAATTTTCCCGATGGTCGGAATCGCATTTGCATTCGTCATTTTGCAGGGCTGCGGCACACCGGAACTCGAAAGGACGCCATACGGACAGGACGAAGTCCGCTGGGAAGGCTTCATCAGGAGCAATTACACTGGCTGGGATTCTCCGCAGTCGGTTCCTCCCTCGGCCATGGACGAGCCGCTCTCCTCCGCCGACCTGCCGGCCCTGCCGCCACTGCCCGAAATTTCGACGGTTCCAGTCGAACCGCCTCCTCCGGCCTCCGCCGAGACCTACACGGTCTCGAAAGGCGACACTCTCTGGAGCATATCGAAGAAGTTCTACGGAAAGGGCGGGAACTGGCAGGTCATTCTCGACGCGAACAAGGACAAGCTACCCGATCCCAACAAGCTGAAGGCCGGAACTGTCATCAGCATCCCGCCGAAACCCTGATGATTCCGGAGCGCAATGGATCCTGCCGGCCTGGTCCTGCGGGATGCATGGCTTGAAGAGAGATGCGGAACGGACTGTTTTCATGACGAGATCGAGACTTTCGCGCCCCAACCCGGTCCGCAACGGGAAAACCATGCCTTCGCGTTTTCCGGAGGTAGAGCTTCAGTGAAAGAACACGCCTCAGCGAACATCCACGAGGACGTCTTCAACGTCGGCGGGCCGGAGGCCCTCCAGTCTCTCCTGGCATCGAATGCGGCGGCGAACCTGGCCTGCATCGAGAAGGCGTTCGGCGTCAGGATCAATTCGCGCGACTCCCGCATCAGGATAAGCAGCGGCGATCCCGCCTCGCTCAGACGCGCGTCGGACTTCGTCAACGAACTTCTAGTGATAAGAAGCTCCATCAAGGGATCTGTCGGCCAGGACCTCTTCAACAGGCTGCTAAAGGCCTTCACATCCTCCGGAGCGTCCGAGATCAGATCCTTCTTTGCGGAGCGCATAAAGGTCGGCAGGAAGAAGGAGGAGATAATTCCGAGGACGCCACGCCAGCTCGAATACATGAGGAGCATACGCCAGAAGGACATCGTATTCGGGATAGGCCCGGCCGGAACGGGAAAGACATATCTGGCCATGGCGATGGCCGTCTCCGAGTTCCTGGCGGGAGGATTCTCCAGAATAATCCTCACCAGACCCGCGAGGGAGGCTGGAGAGAACCTCGGATTCCTGCCGGGAACCCTGGAGGAGAAGATAATGCCCTATCTCCGGCCTCTCTACGACGCCCTCTACGACATGCTGGAGTTCGACGAGGTGGCCAGGCTGATGGAGAAGAGGATCATAGAGGTCGCCCCCCTCGCGTTCATGCGCGGAAGGACGCTCAACCACTCCTTCATCATCCTCGACGAGGCGCAGAACACCAGCAGGGAGCAGATGCTCATGTTTCTGACCAGGCTCGGTTTCGGCTCCAAGTGCGTCATAACAGGAGACCCCAGCCAGACCGATCTGGAGAAGAACAAGGCCCCGGGATTGGCGGACGCTGTCAAGACCCTGGCGGACGTGCCCGAGATATCATTCGTCAAATTCTCCTCCAAAGATGTCGTCAGGCACCACCTCGTGGAGAAGATCATAGACGCATACAGCAGGGATGAAGAAGTCCCGCGCCGGTCGAAAATATGAACCCTTTGAGAAAAATACTCGGCCTGCCCGCCAGCCGCGGAAACGACAAGCCGCGGACGGGCTCGCCAACAGAATTGATAGACAAGATGGATTCCTCCGTCTCGCTGCGATGCCTCATACTCTTCACAGTGTGGCTTGCATCCGCGGCCGCGATAGTCATGCCATTCAAAAGCAGGACGGAAATACTCATCAAGGACCAGAGAGCTCCGTCAAGCATTTTCGCCGACTGCGATTTTTCATACACCGACGACAGGATGACGGAAATAGCAAGAAGACAGGCCGAGGAGGGAGAACCGGCCATATTCAGGATAGACGCGCAGATATCGGAAAGCGTCATGGCAAGGCTCAGAGATGCCTTGGAGGACGAAAGGACGAGGAAAGACAATCCTCCGGAACAGGACGGCAATCAGCCTGCTCCCGGAAGCCACACGACCCCGCTCCAGTCCAACGAAGCCCTCGAATTGTTCCTCAAGGAAGCGGGCTCCGTCCTCGACGACGGAGTCGTGAACGCATCGGAAAAGGAACTGAGGAAGAGCGAACGGCTCAGGATAATGGACGACAAGCGGAGACTCAGGAAAAGCGTCCTCAGGATAGAATCGGTTCCAACTCCGTCGGAGGCGGCCGAAGAGGCGGCCCTGCGAATCTCGCAGAAATATTCCCCGGAAAACAGAAGCAGCGTCCAGAACGCCGCAGCCATACTCCACGGACGTTTCATGACGGGCAACCTCGTCTACGACGAAGAGGAGACCGTGAAACGGCGCAGAAGCGCGGCGGAGCAGGTCGGGCCGGTCCGGATAGACGTCAGGAAGGGGGAGATGCTGATGGAGAAGGACAAGGTTGTGGACGAGAGCACCCTGCGCAAATACGAGGCCTATGTGGTGGAGAAGGAAAGGCTGCTGGGCATGCGCAGATTCTGGAGGCAGACAATAGTGGGCTCCCTCCTTGCCGCCATACTCCTGGCGCTGGCCGGAACATACATGTTCCACATACACCCCGATATCGTCCGGAGCAACAAGCAGATAGGCATGGTCGCGTCGGTCGCGGTCATAAACATAGCCCTCAACACCGCGTCCCTCAGGCTCTTCTCCACATTGTCCCCCGTCCACAACCTCCCGCCGGAAATCGCGGCCACCATGCTTCCGCTGGCCGTCTCGTCGGTGATACTTTCGGTCCTGGCTGGCCTCAGGGTCGCTCTCTACACCGGCCTCTTCGTTTCTCTGGTGACCGCCATCCAGATGGACAATTCCTTCTTCGTGGTCCTCAACGGGATGATCATAAGCATTGTCTCCGGCTTCGCCGTCCGCTTCGCGAAGAACTACCGCGACTATTTCACGAAGTGCCTGCTTGCCGTCGCCATCACGATGCCGGCGATGGATTTACTTAGAATGGCCGGCATGGGGCGGCCACCGGACATGATGCTGAAATCCATGGCGGCGGGCTTGGCCGGCGGGGTCTTCATCGCCATTCTCTGCATAGGCCTGCTCTTCTTCGTGGAGACTGTCTTCAGGGCCTACTCGAACATGAGCCTGCTCGGATTCTGCGACTACAACCACCCGCTCCTGAAGATGATGCAGATGGAGGCGCCGGGAACCTACCACCACAGCCTCGTCGTGTCAACCCTGGCCGAACAGGCCGCAAGGGAGATCGGGGCAAACCCAATACAGGCAAGGGTTGGGGCGCTCTTCCACGACATAGGCAAGATATCCAAGCCCGAATATTTCACGGAGAACAACCTCGACGGCCACAACATGCACGAGGATCTCAGCCCCAGGATGAGCTCAATAGTCATACTGAACCATGTGAAGGAAGGTGTCGAGCTTGCGCTCAAGCACAGGCTACCGAAGATAGTCAGGGAATGCATCGAGCAGCACCACGGGAAGGACATGATTTCCTTCTTTTTCAAGAGGGCGGTGGACAACAGCGAGGATGGCGGAGACTCCGTCCACGAGTGGGACTACAGATATCCGGGCCCGCTGCCTCACTCCAAGGAGACCGCCATCGTGGCATTGGCGGATGGTGCCGAGGCCGCCTCCCGATCCCTTGAGAAGCCAACTCCATCCAAGATAGATGCCATAGTCTGGGAAATCATGAGGAAGAAGATACGCGACGGCCAGCTCGACGATGCCGACATAACGATGAGGGAGCTCGCCACCATAAGAAGAAGCTTCACAAAGACGATAACAACCATGATGCACGGGAGGATATCATATCCAAAGGACGACAAACAAGACGAGGAAACTGATCTTTTCCAAGGGGCTCTGCGCAAGGACACTAGGCAGACGCAGTGAGTCGCTCTTCAGAAGATGCTGCGCGTTGGCCGTCGAGATCGCAGGAGTGCCGGGAACGGGGCCGGTCCAGGTCGCCTTCGCCACCAGAAGCCAGATGAGGAGGATAAAGAGACGGTTCTGGGGAATCGACGCCGACACCGACGTGGTCTCGTTCGGATATCCCGATGGAAACGGGGGACTGTCCGCCGAGATAATCCTATGCCCCGACGTGGCCCGGGATCGGGCTCCGGACTTCGGCAACAGTTTCTTCAAGGAACTCCTGCTATATGCCGTCCACGGCATCCTCCACATCTGCGGAGAGGATGACTCGGACGAAAGGGAATCGAGAAAAATGAGGAGACGCGAGACGCAAATAATGAAGGCCATCGAATCCAGGCTTGGCGCATTTGAAGTGCACGGGGACATCCAATGACCGGCATATTCGAATTCAGCGCCGTCCTCATTGTCTTCCTCTGGAGCGTGTCCGTCTGGAGCGCACTGCTCTCGCTAAGCCCGGGAAGGACGAGAAAAGTCGAGGAACTCGACAAGCCCCTCGCCGAGTCCATCGAGAAATGGCTCGAACTCAGGAGGGAGCACGAGATAATACTCCGCTTCATCATATTCTTCACCGCAGGCGTGATAACCGTGCACGGATACAAGTTCTACAGGCGAATATTCGAGCATTCCTCTCCCTATCTCATAGCGCTTCTATCGTCGGCGTCCACCTTCCTGCTCCTGCTCGCAACCGAAATATCTGCGGGAACTCTAGGATACTTCATGGATCTCGCCGTCCTCAGAATCAGCATGCCCATCCTCTCGATCCTGCGCGGCAGCCTCTTCCTCCCGGTAGTCGCAAGCGTCATGGCCGTCAGGCGCAGGATAGACAGCCTGAAGAACTCCTCGGATGGCGCAAGCAGGATCGCCAGCGCGGAGGACGAGATATTATCCCTCGTGGAAAGCGGCGGAAATCCCGGGCAGGACATCGAGGAGTCCGAAAGAAAGATGATAAAGGGCGTCTTCAACCTCGACGACAAGCTCACAAGGGAGATCATGACCCCGCGAGTGGACATACTCGCAATCCCCTCCTCCACGGACGCCATGGAGGCAAGGCGCAGAATCATCGAGACCCGACACAGCAGGATGCCGGTCTACGAGGGCAGCGTGGACAGGATCGCCGGAATCCTCTACGCCAAGGATCTTCTGGACGAACAGGCTCTGGCAGGGAAAAAAGCGCTCGACCTGGCCAGACTTCCCCTCTTCGTCCCGGAAAACAAGAGCGTCATGGAGCTCCTCGAGGACTTCAAGCGCAAGTCCAACCACTTCGCAGTCGTGGTGGACGAGTACGGAGGGACGGCAGGGATAGTCACCTTCGAGGACGTGATCGAACAGATCGTCGGAGAAATCGGAGACGAATACGACACCCAGGAGGACATCCTCCCCGACAACACCCGCCTCCCGGACGGCTCCGTGCTCTTCGACGGGAGGGCGCTCATCTCGGAGGCGAACGCCATGCTCGACGCGAACATCGAGGAAGGCGACGGAATAGACACTGTCGGAGGACACATATCGGCAAAACTGGGAAGGATCCCGGAGCAGGGAGAGAAGTTCGACTTGAATAATTACCTGCAGGCCACAATATTGAAGGCCGACAGAAGAAGAATTCTCAGGCTCAAGATAAGCAGGAAGCAATGAACCAGGCTGAAAACATCGAAGAGGACAAGTCCAGCTTCAAGGACATCCGCAACAAGGTCATCACGGGCATATTCATACTCATACCCGTGGGCGTGACCGCATGGATCGGCATCATCGTGTTCGTCTTTGTCACCGAATGGGCCAAGACGATCATAGACACCACTCCAATCCCCGATGCCTACAAGAGCTCCAAAGCCTTCATCTTCATGGTCCGCTTCTTCTCCCTCTTCATTCTGCTGGCCTTCCTATACTCGGTCGGACACATCGCCAAATACACCGCCGGGAAGAAGATGATTTCCTTCGCCGACAGGCTCATGATGAACGTCCCCATGCTCAAGACGGTCTATTCGACCATATCCCAGATAATGGACACCATCAAGTCCAGCAAGGAGGGCATGTTCTCAAAGGCCGTGATGTTCGAATACCCCAGAAGGGGAATATACTCCATCGGATTCGTCACAAGCATGGACGTTCCCGACAGAATCTCCTCCAGGACAGGGAAAAACGTGATATCCGTCTTCCTGCCCACCACGCCCAATCCAACGTCTGGGTTCTTCCTCCTCGTCCCGAAGGAGGACTGCATCTTCCTCGACATAGGCATTGACGACGCCATGAAGATCGTCATAAGCGGCGGCGCTCTGCAGCCGAAAAACCTGCTGCCATCCGTCAAGCTGGAAACAACAAACGGAGAGGACAATGGACAAAGTATCCCTGCCGATAGCCCTTGAAAGGGACATCGTGTTCTTCGACCTCGAGACCACGGGAAAAAGCGCATACAACGACAGGATCGTGGAGATTTCCGCCGCAAAGATAAGTCCTGACGGCTCCATGGAGGTGAAGACTAGGCGTGTGAATCCGGGCATACCCATTCCGGCGGCGGCCACAGCGATACACGGCATACGCAACGAGGATGTCGCGAACGAGCCGCCGTTCAAGGCCATAGCCACATCCCTCTTCAAGTTCTTCGAGAACTGCGACATCGGCGGATACAACGCGGTCCGCTTCGACATACCTGTTCTGATCGAGGAGTTCAAAAGGGCCGGAATATCGTCATTCTCACTGGAGGGAAGAAGAATTGTCGATCCCCAGATAATCTTCCACAAGATGGAGCCCAGGGACCTTGGTGCAGCTCTCAAGTTCTACTGCGGAAGGCAGCTCGAGGGCGCGCATAGCGCAGAGGCCGACATACGCGCGACCGTGGACGTTTTCATAGGACAGCTCGGAAGATATCCGGACCTGCCCAGGACCCTCGACGAGATAGGCAAGTTCTGCTCCTACAGGGACGAAAGCTGGATAGATGCCGAAGGGAAGTTCGCATGGATTGACGACGAGGCCGCCGTGAACTTCGGCAAGAAGCAGGGAACACCCCTCAGGACCATCGCTCAGAACGAACCCGACTTCCTGAAATGGATGACCAACGCATCCTTCTCCGACGAAGTCAAGAGGATCGCGAAGGACGCGATAATTGGCAAATTCCCGCAGAGGAGAAAATGAAAGGACGCATAAAGACCCTTGTCAAACTTCTCGAGGATGATGACATCCACACCTCCGCTCACGCAATGTCCGAAATACTAAGCAAGGACCGTGTCGCGTGGAGAGTCATCGGAAGCCTGCAGGAAAGCAGCAGCGGAGTCATAAGGAAGAAGGCGCACCAGATGCAGTTCGCCGCCGCTTCGCGAGCACGAAGAAGAAAGCTCGCCGCCAGAATGGCCCAGAGAAACCTCAACCTCCTCAAGGGGCTCGTCGAACTCCATCTGCAGTGGTTCGACGAGGACTCGGAGGAATACGTCGTCGGAGAATGGACGCGATTCAAGGACCTCTCGCGGAACTGGGATGCAAACAGCATCGAGAACATCTCCGAGATGATGACGAACCTCGGCGTCGAGACAACTCCATTCGGAGATCTCGAATGTGTGGACTACTGCGTCGGAGAGATCTCCGCCACCGGGAGAGGCGCCGACTTCATACTCTGCGCAATGGCCAGGATACTCTCGAGAGAGCAGGGATGGGATCCCTCGATAGTCGCCACCGACGCCGGATTCTGCCTCTTCGATGAAAAGCGGCGAGTCGGGCTCTTCCCGGCGAAGGAATGGACATGCGCAAAATGCCAGATAAACGACAATATCAGGAGATGGAGCGACTCCATGTTGCTCAACCTCGCCGCCTCCTCGATGTTCTTCTGCTCGGTAGTCGGCGGTCAGATCCGATATTCGTACATGATAGGGTCGTGCATCGCCGAATCCATGGACGCGGGAAATCTCGCAGACATACTCCCGTATCCTTTCGGAGGGGAGATCCCGCAGGGGAAAGCCTCCCGCTGATCCTCAAGCCACCGAATCCAATCCCTTGAGTCCAGACCTTGCGGATCCGTCTCAGCCTACAAACGCAAAATTCAGGTCAAGGCAGGCGGAACTCGATCTCGATAAGGCCATTTCCCGCCTTCTCCCTCGTCTCCAGCAACAGTTTGTTCAGGGATCCCCCCCAGCATTTGACCATGTAGGGATCATGGTCCTCCATTTCTCGAAGCGATGCCGCGAGAATATCCGGATTCCATCTCATCGCAAGTCTTCCGGATCCCAACGGAAAATCCGCGGATCCATCCGCAAGAACAATATCCCTCGGACTGTATATCGGAAGCGACACCACCATGGGCGACTTGAGCTCGTAGGTGTCAGTTATCCTGATGAACGCATCCCCTCCGCGCCTCATGAGGAAGCGCCTCCGCCACGAGACAAGTCCGGCTGCCGGTGAGAATGTCCTCGACAGATCCAACTCCAACACGGACTCTATTCCGTCGTCGCTCTGCCGGAGGAGCTCCGCCCGCGACTCCCCTCCCGGGGCCTGCTCGTGACAGCCGAATTGAAGAAGATCGTGCCCCCTCGCGGCATTCCACCATATATTGTAGCGTTCGGCGGAGAAATTCTGCCGCAGATATTTTCCTCTTCCGGGATCCACTATCACGGGCTCCCCGTCCGCATACACGAGAAATTCGCCAACGTCGTTGTGATTGTGGTTCTCCCCGTTGCTTCCTCCCTTCGCGGCCAGGACAAGCCCCTCCTCCGCCTTCGAACTCTCCCTGGCTACAAGCAGTTGCGCATGCGGATACCAGACGGACAAAGGCTTCTCCATCTCGAATGGCTTCGCATCGGACGGGACCCAGAATATCTCCCTCAACGCATATATCATGTCTCCACAGCGCGTTCCAAGGCCGAGGCTTGCGTCAGGCTCGGCCTCGGGCTTCCAGTTGCGTTGGGCGAGTAGGGCCATGTTTTTCATCGCCCCGTCCCCTATCCTCTCCCCGTAGCGGTGGACTTTCGCAACCGGAATTTTGCATTTCGCCGGCGTGTCGGAATAGTCGAAAAACCATGGCCCGACCATGTGCATGTCGCCGAGGTATTTCCCCATCCTTGCGAATTTCGCATCGTCAAACACGTCGAGAACACCTCCGGAGCGGGAATGGAGCGTTTCAAGAAGCAGCAGTAGCGCTCCGGGCGACGCACCCCAATACGATGGACCTTCGTCGCAGGAGGCATCTTCCGGGTAAGTCCCGATATATGGCTCCATGAGCTCGATGCCGTGCCTGATCATGCGGGCGAGCCGCGCATTGTCCCCCACGACATAGCTCGCGGCGATGAACACGCTGCATATGCACCAAGGGGTCCAGTTGTTCCTGTAGGGAAGCCAGTGGAAATCCGAACGCGATTCGAAAGGGGACAGTATCCGGAGGTCAATCTCAGATTCGACCCGTTCGCGTATGAGGGGCGATATGCGGTCGAATTCCGCTCCGAGCAGATATAGCGTCTCCGCGAGAATAGCAGCCGTCTCGCATGAGAACAGCTCCACTATCGGGCAGCTCAGGTCGGGCATCGGATCCCTCGTCCCATCTTTTCCTGTCCGCCTCAAGACGTGGGCGGATACCCCCCATGACGACTCCTCGCATATGCTCCAGACCATGTCGAGAGCAGCTTCAATGTGTTTCATATCGTGGCTGAAACAGGCCGCAAGAACCATGGCCGCCAGATCCTGACTCCTTTTCATGTAGATGTCCTCGAATGCGTCCCTGTCCCCAGTCCGGACGAAGTCGAAATAGCGGGACACTGGGATCGTCGTCCAGGGCCTGCTCAAAATCTTGTCCGCCAGATCCAGGACGAAATCCCTCCTCCTGGCGTTCAGCCGATGACGAAGCAACCCGTTCCAGGCGTCCCTGTCCGCCGCCGGCGGGAAAGGCTTCCAGCTCTCCCGGGTCAAGAGGGCTTTGCGAATCCCATCCTCAGTGAATCTGTCAACAAGCACTCAATCCTCCATATTCTGTGTTTTATGCGAAACTTGAATCAAACCTGGGTCAAGGACTGGCATTTCTGATTTCAATACTCCTTACCCAATCCTTGGTCGAGTGTATCTTGACGTGAAACAACTTGTCCACAGCTTTGGTCTTAACGACGAGGCGACAATAGATTGTTTTGTTGCATTCAACGTATCCACCTATTTCAATCATTGGACAGCCAGCGTCAACGTCAAGGAATGGGAAAGGGCCTCTGTCGTCGGTGATTTCGAAATTGAATTCAGGAGAGCCGAAGCCCATTTTTCTCAGCTCCTCGTCTATTTTTGCCCTCATATTCTCCAATGGCGGAGGCGTTGAAAAATGCTTGTTCAGTCTCCATCGGACAAATTGACTCAAGATAACAACGGCGACCACTATCCCGACAAAAACGGCAAATGTCATCCTATCTTCCATGGTCTGTTCAAGGTAGGGCTATCCCTTCACTCCGCCCTCTGTGAGGCCTCTTGTGAACAATTTCATGGTGAACACAAAGAGGACTATTATGGGCAGGCTTGCCATCGCATATCCGGCCATGAGAGGGCCCCAAAGTTTGATGTATTCTCCCGACATTCTGAGAAGCTGGACCATGACCGGCAGCCGCGAATGGTCCCGGATTATGATCAGCGGCATCACGAAGTCGTTCCACTGGCTCATGAAATGCATCACGCCCACGGTCCCTAGGATGGGCCCCGCCAGCGGCAGGACTATTATGCGCATTTGCTGGAAGTGGTTCGCGCCGTCGATTTCGGCGGCCTCGAAGAGGTCGCCCGGGATTTCCTCGACAAAGGAGCGGAGGACGAATATTCCGAATATCTGTCCGGCGGAGGCGCCGACTATCACGAGGGCCGAAAGCGAGTTGAGCAGGCTCAAGTCGCGCAGCAGGCGGAACAGAGGCACCAGATTGGCTATCGTAGGCATCATCATCATTACGAGTATCGCATTCCAGATGAATGTCGAGAGCGGCATCCGGTGTCTTGCGAAGAAATACGCCGCGCAGAGCGCGAGAAACAATGTCGCGAACGTGGAGGATATGGCCACGACCACGCTGTTGGCGAGGGACGGAGTTATCATCCTGTATGCGGTCTGCCAGTTGTCCCAGTGCATCGGCTGGGTGAGAGTCGCAGGGGCGAAGTAGAACTGCTGGTTGTCCTTCACGCTCACTATCATCATCAGATAGAGCGGGATCATGGCGCAAAACAGCACCGCCAGTATCACCGCATGCTTTGTGAAGCGCAGGGACCATGCTCCCACAGGAGAAGGAGGTCTGAACGCCTCCCGGCTCTTCGCCGGTCCGTCGTCCGCGACAGCCTTTTCCTTCTTCGACAAGGCATCCCTGATTCCACGGAAAAGCCTGCCTATGTCGTAGTAGGGGAAAGCGCAGACGGACAAGGCTATTCCCACCGACACGAAGCGCCCGAAGTAGAAGGTGGCTGCGGCGGCTGCCAGGGCGGCGAACTGCATCGCCCTCTTCTGCCAAGCCTTGATGTCGCCCCACATCGTGAGCATGTTGCTGAGCTTCTGAAGGGTCATGACGATTATCGTGAGGACTATTCCTATGGAGCACGCGAATCCCATGTCCTGGTCGAGGAAGGCTTTTCTGAGCATGAAGAGCGCCGGGACGGTTGCGTTTCCTCCGGGGCCACCTTCCATGCCTGCGAGGGCAAGTATCATCCCGGCGTCCTTGATAGTGTCTATTATCACGAAAACCAGCAGCAGCTTGATGGACTGCGTTATCAGCGGAAGTTCTATCTTCGTGAACTTGCTCCACCATGACACCCCGTCCACCTCGGCCGCCTCGTATATGTCCTTCGGGATTCCCTGCAGACGTGCCAGATACGTGAGGACAGCGAAGGAGCCGACCCATGGGAAGCCCCAGATTATGCAGGCCGGAACGATGAGCTTCGGGTCGCCAAGCCAGGCCGGCGAGTTCCCGTGGATGAAGATTCCACCCCACTCGAAGGTCTTGTCGAACCATACCAGCGCGTCGAAGGCCCCGGTCGCGTAGAGGAACTTGTTCAGGTATCCGTTTGTCGCCTCGAAGAAGAAGGAGCGCCATACCAGCACGATGATCAGCCCCGGTATCACCATTGGTATCACGAACAGGATGCGGTAGAGGAACTGCAGTTTCTCGCTCCGGCATCGGTGGATGCATACCGCCACCAGAAGGGCCGGGATCATCTTCACCACGTTGAAGATGCCAAGCGTGAAAGCCAGCTCGAACGACCTCCAGAAGTCGGTGTTGGACAGAAGCCTCCGGAAGTTCTCCAGCCCCACGTATTCACGTATCTCCGCCCCGTTCCACCTGTAGAAGCTGTGGAATATGCCGCTGGCGGCCGGGTAGTATTGGAACAGCGCTATCAAGACCACCGTCGGAAGCACAAAGAGATAGAGTTCCCAGTGATGGCTCACGTGTCTCCATTTTATGCTCTTTCCAGCCATGCCTCAGCCTCCCCCTTTTTCCAACAAGTGATTGGCCTTCGCCCTCTCCAGAACCTCCGGACTCAGCTCGTAAGGCCCGAATCTCTTGTCCTTCGGCCCCTTCTCCACCCGCCAGAACTGATCCGCTATCCACACTTCCTGGTTGAGCTGGCGCTCCCTGGTCTGGGCCCTGTATTTCACCCACTGCGACTCGGCGGCGGCGGGATCTGCCGACGACAGGGCCCCGCCGCGCAGGCTCGTCAGAAACCTCTCGTTGATAGCTATGCCCCTCTGCCTGTCCTTCATCTGTTCGATGAAGTCGAAATAGCCCTTCTCCTTGTAGAACGGCTCGAACTGCTCGGCGAGCTGGTCGAAGCTGAAGTCCCTGTTGACCTGATAGAGCGAATTGAGCTGCAGCCAGCGTATCCACGTCTCGCCTCCGAGATTCGGATTGAAGTTCCCGTATATCCCTTCGAAGCGGGGGGAGAATCCCTCGAGAAGCGGATCCATGCCAGTGTCCTTTATCGCCGGTATCCACCCGATTATCCTGTTCAGCTTCTCGTTGTTCTCCTTTGAAGCGAGGAAAAGAAGGAAGTCTAACGCCACCTCCGGATGCTTGCTGGTGCGGTTCACCGCGAAGGCGAAGCCATTCCCGGGATTCTCGTAGCGGGGACCTATCGCAAGCTCGCCAAATTCAGGGTCGTCCGGAGCCGGCACCGGAAAGTCCATTATCCCAAGATCGAACTTACCCTTCGTCTGCTGCTCGAGACTTCGCGCATCCCAGGTCCCTGTGGTCATGAACAGCGCCCTTTTCTGGGCGAACAGAAGCACGCCATCGTCCCGGTTCAGCCCCGTGAATCCGGGCTGGCAGAAGTCCGACAATATCCTTGTCATCTTGAACATCCCTATTATCGGGGGGCTCTTGAACGAGAGCATCCCGGAGCGCACCGCCGAATACATCTCGTCGTTGCTCACATATCCGTCCCGGGTGAAGTCGGCCTTCTCCTTCAGCCGGTATGTGAGCATGTCCGCCATCCCGTAGTTCCACATTCCGAAGTGGTATTTGGAGCCGACTATGGGGATCAGCGGTCTGCCCGCGTCGTCCTTCATCCCGGATGCCTTGGTGCATATCTCCTTGAATTCACGATAGTTCGACGGAGGCTTGCCAGTTCCGTTCACTGCCTTCAGAAGATCCTTGTTGTAGAAGACCCTTATGGCGAAAGCCGAGAGGGGGACCAGCATGAACTCCTGCATCTC
>CAZGJP010000014.1:0-19754 GCA_964526605.1 uncultured Lentisphaera sp. | reverse complement strand
GACAAAGGTGAACTGGACAAAATTCAATCCCAAGGAGCCATGGGATTTTGAATTCAACCACAAGGAGTCGGTGTTTGAATCGCATGAGTTCTAGGATGTCCGGGCGGCTGGCTGGATGATCTGCAAGAATACAGCCGAAAATGCCGAACTCTGGTGCAAGTGGTATGGTTTCGGAATGGATGCCGTGGTGAACCGTTCGCCGGAAGAACAAATCGGATGGAATCTTCCAATGCGGAAGTTGGAAAAAGGCGAAGGGAAGGACGGGCTCTACATGGCGAAGACGGAAGTCAGCTACGGGCAGTGGCGCAGAATATGGAAATGGGGACAGCGCAACGCCTACTGCCTGCACAAAGGATTCGCCTTCGACCGCGATGGGAACATGGGCAGCATGATGGCCGACAGCTTCGAGCACGACCAGAAAGAGCCGGTGACGGGGATCACCTGGCATGATGCCATAGTGTGGTGCAACGCGCTTTCTGAATATGAAGGACGCAGCCCATGCTACTATGCCGACCCTGAATTAAAAAAAGTCCTGCGAATTTCGCGGGATGGCACGAATATGGCAAAGTCGCTCATTCCTCCAATTGTCTATGTCAAATGGGATGTGGACGGCTACCGCCTGCCAAGTCCCGAGGAATGGCTCAGCGCCTCGCCTGAAAAAGACAAGGGCTGGATTTCTGCAAACAGCGGAGCAAGGACGCATGAGGTCGCAAGTTCGCCGGCGGCGGCATCAGGCTTCCATGATCTCATTGGCAACGCATGGGAATATGCCTGGGACCGTCCCGGAAACGTCTGTGATATGATCAACGACAAATCGAGGACTGTCCTAGGCGGAGATTACCGTTATCCCGCAGATCCATCCACAGCCTCCGCCTTGGCTTCCGGAGAGATTCCTTCACGCGGGCATTATGCGATAAGTTTCCGCCCCGTGCGCCGAGAGGGAGCCGGACTCTCAGTCGCGCCAAAGGAGATGCCGGCAAAACATGGGATTTGGGAACTGGATGGAAAGGCTCCAGCCTGGACTTTTGAGGCGGAGCAGATCATTTCACCTTCAAAACCTTCCGATAAAAGTTCTCTGGCTCCGAATATCGCAATGATCAGGGTTGATGATTTGGAGGCGGGGAAAACAGAAATCAGCTATGCCCAGTGGAAAGCCGTATTCCAGTGGGCGGAAGTCAACGGCTATCGTTTCAGCTGGGATGGAGACATGGGGAGCATGGCCTGGGATTCCACCCCGTTCAACCATTCGCAGGATGAACCGGTGACCTGCATCGGGATACTCGATGCGGCAGTCTGGTGCAATGCGCTTTCCGAGATGAAGGGATACAAGGCATGCTACTACCTGGATGAAGCCAAAACCCAGCCTCTGAAGATCGTGGATCCCTTCCGTGTAATAAGCTACCAATGGGCCGAAGGAAGTTCGCGTGAGGGAGGAACTCACAAAATCCTGCCGAAATTCATGTTCTACATGGATGAAACCGCAAACGGCTACCGCCTTCCCATGAGCGATGAATGGACTGCAATCAGTGGCAATGCCGCTTATCCTTCAGGTGAAAAATTTGATCCGGCGACTGCATGGCATGCGGACAACAGCCAGGACAGGACACATCCTGTCGGGACAATGAAGGCAACAGGCTCCGGCTTTCACGACCTCTCCGGCAATGTCTTTGAATGGTCTATCGCAAAAACCAAGACGCCTAATCCGAAAACTGGCCTTTTATTCGATCAACAGGCACGCGGTGGAAGTTTCCGTTCCGACGACAAATTTCCCAAGACGCTCGGCAAGGCACCGGTCAATGGCGCATGGAATTGGATCAGCAATGGCGTGGCCGTGCCTGAACTTGGATTCCGTGTGCTAAGGAATACACAGTCCACACCATGAATGTCAAGAAAAACAGCTCATACGATGAAGAATAATTCGGTTGATTTCACAGGCGGAGAGTGGTGGTGGCCTGATAAATTGGAACCCACCCCCGACCAATATGCCGATTTTGCCTGCGACATCATGCTTCCATCCGCAGTGGAAAACTCATGGCTGGCCATCACCTGCGGCACTTGGTACACCCTTTGGATAAACGGTAAATGGATCATTCACGGACCACCGCGCGAAGTCGCTCCGTGGCAATATTATGATATGGTGGATCTGCGGAATCATCTTGAGCATGGACTTAATCGGATAAGAATCAGGGCTTATCATCTGGGAATCTCAAATCAATTCCATGAAGCCTGCCTGCCAGGCCTGATGCTGAAAGGCGAAATCTCAAGCGATGGCAGAATGATTAATCTCGGAGACCGTACCCTCTGGCGAGCGGCGAATTCTCCGGGCTTTCTTCCTGGTGCGCCACGTCTGAACACCTGTACAATATTCGGAGAACACGCAGATCTTTCTATCCCGTCCGATGCGTGGCTGAATTCAGATCAAAATCCAAGCTGGGGAATCCCGGCATCAGTCGCCCGGCATCCATTGCCGGGACGTGAAAAACTCATCCCGAGCGACCTCCCGCAATTCACAGGAGATATCGTCAAGGCAAAATTCCTTTACGAGGAGGGAGATTGGCAGATTTGGGATTTCAGCGGGGAGGTCTTCGGCTTCCTCCAGGCGGAGATCGAGTCCGAGATGCCAAACACCTGCCAGATTCTGCATGGCGAAAGCATTGCAGGCAACAAGCTTCCTGATTATCGCTTCGGGGGCGGTGATTTCAGGGAAATACTGGAGCTTCCCAGTGGAATAAGAAAATGGGAATCCTTTGAAAAACGTGCGATGCGCTTCCTTGCGCTGCCGAAAAATGTGAAAGTACATCAACTGGCCATGCGCGAATATCACTGGCCGCTCACTGAAATCTGGCGGACCTCTTCCGAAACAGGCAGACTGGACAAGCATGACCATGCAATCATAACAGCCGCTGCGAGGACAATAATTTTGTGTTGCGACGACCTGCTGAATGATTGTCCAAGGCGGGAACGCGCCCAGTACAACGATCCGGCCCTTTACATGACAGCGTTTCCCAGACTCTTCGGGACATGGGAGCCTTACAGGCGGTTCTTGTACCAATTCATGCGCGGAGCCAATTCGGACGGTGTCCTGCGAGCCTGTTACCCTGGACCGGCAAAGAATAATTTTGTGATTCCTGACTTCTGCATCCTCTTCGCGATAAATCTCCGCCGCTATTTCGATGCGACAGGAGACCTTGAGACTATGAAACACTGCTTCCCTGCGGCCCTCGCAGGAGTCAGGGCTTTTGAGAAATATGCGGATGCATCCGGTCTTCTCGCAAATTTGCCGGGCTGGGTTTTCCTATGCAACAGTTTTGAAGTGGCAAAGCATCCACGTTCATCGGGTCTGAACGCCTTGTGGTCCGCATCATGGGAGGATTTGAGTCTAATGGCACGCCATTTGGGTGAACAAGATGCGGATGCGTTCCATGCAAAATCGGTGCAAGTTCGCGAGGCTTGGCGAAATTGTTTCTACAGGGATGGACTAATCCTGGACTCCGACAAAAGCTCTGAGCATCAGCAGAGCATCTGGTGGAACTATCACTATGAAGCGGACAAAGTGCATTTCGCCGAAGACAATCCGGGACCAAGATCTTTCATATTGCTGGTCAAATGGCGCGGATCAGCACGCCGCATGTCAGTGGCCTCCCCCGGACGGGTACGTGCATGGAGCAATGGGATACTTCTCCTCGATAAGACTCCGAAAAATCCATGGCAATATCCTCATCCGTTTCATCCATGGGAATGCGAATTGCCAGCCGGTTTCGAAAGCGGAGACCTGCTTTTTGAAGTCGCACTCAATGCGATAGACAATGAAATTTACATATCACTCGATGGAGGAAAGCCTGGAAGCACGTTCGCTGGAGAACATTCATCCATGGGGATTGACGACGACAAATCAATGGTCACCCACGCCACCAGGATGAGCGCCATGCGTCCCTGGACCGCTCCTCGCTTCAGCCAGATAAGCACCGGCTATGCCGTCGCTTGCGGAATGCTGAATCATGCTGAGTCAATCGCCGCACTGCGTGCGTGTATACGCAAGGACTATCACGTTCCATGGCTCAAACGCACGACTCCGCTGATATGCGTGCCAACAGATGATCCGAATCTCATTGCGCAACGCGTAGTCTTGTGCAATACTCCGCATTCGCTTTTCTTCTTCTGCAGGGCGCTTGGCGAACACGGCATGAAAGAGGATGCGAGGGAACTGTGCCGTCGTCTCTTCGGACTGATGGTGGACAAAAAAGCGACAACCCTATGGGAGGAATTCGCCCCGCGCTCAAGCCTTTGCCATGCATGGTCTGCAATGTGCATTGAATATATTTACTGAAAAAACAAAATAGCTACGAGGTGTTTTCGCCTTTTTTCAGGTGGGGTCACGCGGAGTTTTACAATTAAGTCGGTCATAAAAGGGGAGAGGCAATGAGCAGCATGAATGGCGGAAAGGCATTTCTATCCGCGATTTTCGCAACCGTTCTTCCACTTGCGAATTTCGCGGACGAACCGGGGAACTGTCCCGTAATTGATTTTGGCGACGACTACTGCTGGCACGGCGGGACGCAAGGGCTGCCAACGTATCGCGGCGGCGAGTCGGTTGTCCAGCTCTTCAAGGGGTCCAAGAGCGGAGACTGCCTTATCGATGTGGATGGCGACGGGAGTGCGGATAAAGACTCGGTCGCCTATTATGAGTTTTCAATGGAGAAGCCCTACAATCCGAACGGTTCGTTCTACAACATCAAGGGAAACAATCCGATATTCTACGGCGGAGCCGTGACATTCTGGGCGAACAGAAAACCAAACTGGACCGAGGGGGGGATAAATCTCGACCACGAGCTAAGGGACGACTTCAATCTGCATTCCTACGCGACCGAAGGTGGGAACGTGGCGCTGAGAACCTTTGGAATTTGGCTCTGGAAGAAGGAGAACTTCCTGAACGGTGGGGATAAGAATCCTGTTTCCTTCGACAGCAGGAGCCGGATGGCCGTCTATGTCTCCCGCTACTGGAAGGAATATGAGGAGGGGCGTTTTGTTGTGCAGGATGCGGAGAGCTTCTACATCTCCGAACACAAGTTCGGGGGGAAGACGCACACGTTATACGAGCTCAAGCCGCTCGAATCGGCCTGGGCCGAATACAATCCAAAGGCGCCATTCGATATCGAGTTCAAGGCGGATTCCGCGAAATTCGCAAAACGCCAGTTCAAGGATGTCAGAGCCTGCGGATGGTATATCGCAAAACCGACCTTGGGGAGAGCATCTCTCTGGGTGAAATGGTATGCTTTCGGCGTGGATGCCGTGGTCGGAAGACCCGAGTCGCATTCATATCTCCTTAAAATGAAGTCTCTTGCAAATGGCGCGGCCATCGCCGAAAATCCTCTTTCCTACGCGGACTGGCGGAAAATATACAAATGGAGCAACCGCAACCAGTATTCAATGCACGAGCCATATGTCTACGAGAGGGACGGAGACATGGGGACGATGTTCCTCGACGACAAGCCGCATTCGGCGGCGGAACCTGTGACGGACATCACATGGCTCGACGCCATTGCCTGGTGCAATGCGCTCTCGGAATACGAGGGACTCGAAACTTGCTTTTACACGGATGCCGAACTCAAGATCCCGCTCAGACGCGTGATGGACCGGACCTTGAGGGAAAAATGGGGTGAAAGACCGGAAGTCCATGTGAATTGGGCGGCCGACGGATTCCGTCCGGCGACGGATGCGGAGCGGGGCGGCGGCGGATTCTTTGTAGTCAGAACGAACGGCAAGCGGCCTGCGGATGCGAATTCCGCGATGGAGCAGTGGAAAAGAAATTTCGTCCCGCTGGATGTCAAGGGAGTCGCCGGGGATCCGGGACTGAAGCTTCTGCCAATCCCGGGAGGGACATATCCACGGAGGGATGGCGCGGACGTGAAGATAAGCCCGTTCCATCTGGCCGAGACGGAAACCACATTCGCCCAATGGAAGAAGGTCTATGCGTGGGCGATCGGGAAAGGATATGAATTCGACCGCGACGGCGACCTTGGCAGCATGGACTGGAGCGATGCGGGAACGGTCTTCTCGCAGGACGAGCCCGTGACGCAAGTCTCCCACCTGGACGCCATGATCTGGTGCAACGCCCTATCGGAGATGCAGGCGCGCACGCCAGTCTACTACGCAGACGCCGCGAAGACCAAGGTCTATCGTTCCGCACATCGTTTCCGCATCGAGAACACGATCGGGAAGGAATCCCACTACAAGCTACCTGACAAGGGGCAGGAGAACGTATACGTCCGCTGGGATGCCGACGGCTACAGGCTGCCTACGCAATGGGAATGGGATTATGCGCATAGGGCCGGATGCAGGAATGCCGATGGATTCCCATGGGGGCGGGGGGCCGCAGGGGAGCATGCCTTCTTCGCGGAGAACAGCTCCGACAAGACACAGCCGGCCAAGGGGAAAAACGCAAATGCATTCGGTCTGCATGACATGGCCGGAAACGTCTTCGAATTGACAATGGGAGGAGGCGAATCCTATTACCTGAACGACAACCCGAGGGACGATGGCACGCCCTTGACCCTTGGCGGTTCCTTCCGGACCGCAGGCCAGGAGGTCCAACAGACGATGTCCGTCGGCGGGCAGCCTAAGTCAGCGATGAAATCATCGTTGGCCCGGGCCTACCCGGAGATAGGATTCCGCGTCGCGAAATACGACGCCGGCGTCCATCCGGCCGAGCAGCCTCCATATGTCCCGGAGAAAGTGCTTGACTTCGACACCGGACGCCTGGATGCCAATTGAATAAACAAGGAGTGGAAATATGAGAGGAAAAATTCTAGCCTTTGCAATCGTGGCGATGCATTCATTCGCCTCTTTCTCGGAGGACAACCCCACGCTTCAGGGTCAAATCTGGCGCGGCAACATCGCCCGCACCGGGGAATTCAATGCGCCAGGTCCCCTTAAGGAGCCGAGGCTCAAATGGAAGTTCCCTACGGGCGGCCCAGTGAAATCCTCTCCCGTCGCGGCCGGGGGGATGGTGTTCGTGGGAAGCGACGACGGAAACATCTACGCAATAGAGCTTTCAAGCGGAAAAGAGCTGTGGAAGTATCCGGCTGGTGCGCCAGTCCAGTCCTCGGCTGCGATTTTCGCGGGGAAGCTCTTCTTCAATAATCCCAAGGGAGTGCACGCCATCGACATGAAGACGGGCAAGAAGGCATGGATCAAAGCCGGTGGATTCTGGGACGATTCTCCCCTGCTGATCCCCGGGCCGATCAAGCACAGGAGCGGGAAGACACTTGATGGTATCGTGTTCTATTCAGAGCCTTGGAAAGGCTTTGTGGGGCTCGACATAGCTGACGGCGAAGAGGTATGGAGGCATCGCGACGGACACGGCCCCGGATCGAGGGGCTGTTCGGCATTGATCCATCGGGGATTGATCGCATATTTCAGGGGAAGCCAGGCGACAGTGTTGGTGGATGTCCTGACCGAGAGGAGAAAATACGAGATTGACGGAGGAATAGACAACGGCGTCTTCACCCCCGCCGCGCGCGACGGGGTCTGCTACTCCTACATAAATGGAATCGTGGCGTTCGACATCTTGGAAAACGCGGAGGTGAAGGCAAAAACTGGCAGCGACTACAAGATGAAATGGCGCTTCGACCCCGGAAAGAAGAACGGATGGGACAACCAGCATCCGGGCATTTCCTCGATTTCAGTTGACGAGAAGAATGTGTATTTCGGGCACACGGACGGCAACGTCTATGCCCTCGACAGAAACAGCGGCGAGGTCAGATGGAAGACATCCACCGGAGGCGTGAACCGCTCATCGCCTGCCATCGGGAACAAGGAATTGCTCTTCATCGGCAGCTACAACTCCAGCATCTACGGAATCTCCAAGTCCGACGGGGCGCTGGTCTGGAAGTTCAAGACTGGCGGCGCGGTCCATTCCTCGCCGTGCGTCGAGGGCTCGACCCTCGTGGTCGGTTGCGACGATGGCGCCGTCTATGCGCTGGAGTAGCAACCCGGGCCGATGAACCTAAATTTTGCAACTCTATAAACGCGAAATTCAGTTTCGAAAGGCCGTGGCGTCGGCGCAGATAATTCGACTTTTTCCTGTTTTCTTCCTTGACTTTTGGCTCTTGCCGATTTACTTTCACGCGCTTGCAAAGTTCGATGCATGATTAAACGCGTGGAATATAGAATAGGAGATTCGATGATGGAAGGGCTATACGTGAAAAGAGGCGAGGCCGAGCTCAAGCTTCCGGAAAAGACCATCAGGATGCCGATCTTCGAGGGTAGTGAAGGGGAGAAGGGATTCGACATCTCCGCGCTGCGCAAGGAGACCGGATACATAACCTATGACCCGGGGCTCGTGAACACGGGATCCTGCGACAGCCAGATCACATACATAGACGGGGAAAAGGGGATTCTCCGCCATCGCGGATACGACATCGAGGATCTCGCCGAGAGCTGCTATTTCCTCGAGGTGGCATACCTTCTGATACACGGCAAGCTTCCGACCAAGAAGGAATACGACTCCTTCTCGAAGCTCATGAACAGGAATTCCATGATACACGAGGACATGCACAACTTCTTCAGGAACTATCCGGAGGGAGCCCACCCCATGGCCGTCCTCTCCGCAATGGTCGTGTCCCTCTCCTCCTTCTATCCCGAGATAGAGAATCCCATCGCGAACGAGGACATGGACATGACGGTCACCCGCCTTTTGTCCAAGTTGCGCACGATAGCGGCCTTCTCCTACAAGAAGTCGGTCGGGGAGCCATTCGTCTATCCGAGCCACAAATACACGTATTGCGAGAACTTCCTGAACATGATGTTCAATTCGCCGGTCCGCGACTACAAGCCGGACCCCGTCGCCGTCCGCGCCTTGAACCTCTACCTGACCATCCATGCCGACCATGAGCAGAACTGCTCGACGTCAGTGGTGCGGTTCGTTGGAAGTGCCGGGAGCAACCTTTACGCGTCGATATCCGCCGGAATCTGCGCCCTCTGGGGGCCTCTCCACGGTGGAGCCAACGAGGCTGTGGTGAACATGATAGAAGGGGCCATACGCGACAAGCTTTCGCCTGAGTCGCTGATCGCGAAGTCCAAGGACAAGGCTTCGAAGTTCAGGCTGATGGGCTTCGGGCACCGCGTCTACAAGGCCTACGATCCGCGTGCGAAAATCGCGAAGAGGACATGCAAGAAGCTTCTCGAGAAGCTTGGCAGCAGCAAGGATCCGATATTCGAGTATGCCATGGAACTCGAGGACAAGGCTCTCAAGGACCAGTATTTCGTGGATAAGCATCTCTATCCCAACGTTGATTTCTACACGGGGATCGGCTATCGTGCGATGGGAATACCCACAAGCATGTTCACCGTGCTCTTCGCGCTCGGGCGGCTTCCCGGCTGGATAGCCCAATGGCTGGAGATGCGAGACAGCAAGGCGCAGAAGATCGGGCGTCCGCGCCAGATATACACAGGTCCGGTAAAGAAGGAATTCATCCCCTTGGACAAGCGGTAGGAGAAGACGGGATCGGATCGCGTATTTTTCCTATTCGGTCTGCGGAGCGTCGGGCCGCATGGCGGGGTCTCAAATTTTCCTCCCCACGTAGAAGACGTATCCGTAGAACTCTTTGTATTTGCGATACAGCTCCGCTTCCCGGCGTTGGTTGTCCACGAGCTCCTGGGCGCTTGTGTTGCCCGCGTGCTTTTCAAGGAATTTCTCCTGGAGGGAGGCTTGCGGGGCGTAGAAATTGTCGATCCAGCAATTCTCGGGCAGGATGAATGCCGCGAGAGGGACGTAACCTTCTCTTTGCATCTTTGCGACTTTGTTCGAGACGAGATCTATTTCCGGATAGGCCTCCATCCAGAATCCATTTATTTCGTCGGGCCGGGTTTCGGTGAACCAAGATGCCTCCGACACGGCGATGCAAGCTCCTTTCTTCAGGAACTTCCGCCATTCGTTCAAGCCTCTTTCGAAGCCGATGTTGTATATCGCGCCCTCGGACCAGATCAAGTCCAGCTCTTCATTCTGGAAAGCAAGATTGTCCATTGATCCGACGATGCCTGAGACCCTGTGGTCGAGATTCCGCTTGCGGGTATTTGCATTGAAGATATCTATGAAGTCGGCAAAGAGGTCTATTCCCGTTATGCGTCCTGGGCAGTGATCGGCCAGCACCATCGTCTGTCCGCCGCTTCCACAGCCTATGTCGTCGATCTTCGAGCCATCCGTTAGATTGGGGACGAAGCTCAAGGCCTTCATGGTCGCTTCGGGGCTACCGGGGCCTTGGCGTTCGAGACCCGAGAAATATTCGCATATCAATGAGAAGTCAAACTCGTGGATCGATTTGCTATCATGGTCCATCTTTTCTTCCTGCATCGTGTCGTTTGGGGTTATGAAAAAGGCGGGCTGTGACGCCCGCCTTTTCCATTGCGGTTTTCCGCGGCCGCGGAAAAATCAGAGGTCGTTGAGCGCCTTGAGCCCGGGGAGTTCCTTCCCTTCGAGGAGTTCGAGGGATGCGCCCCCGCCTGTGGATATGTGTGTCATCCTGCTGGCAAGTCCGCTTTGGTTCACCGCGGCGACGGAGTCTCCTCCGCCGATGATGCTCAGTGCGCCGGAGTCGGCGACGGCCTTGCATACGCCGAGAGTGCCTTTCGCAAAGTTTGGCATTTCGAAGCAGCCCATGGGGCCGTTCCAGACGACGGTCTTCGCCTTTGATATCGCCTCGCTGAACTCGGCGACGGCTTTCGGGCCGATGTCCAGTGCCATCCAGCCTTCGGGAATGTCCTGTCCGACCGTCCTTATCTGGGCGGCGTTGTCGAACTTGTCCGCGGCGAGGTTGTCGCAGGGCAGGAGCAGCTTCACATTTTTTGCCGCGGCCTCGTCCATTATCTCCTTCGCCGTCCCGAGCAGTTCCTGTTCGCAGAGGGATTTTCCAATCTGATGCCCCTGCGCCTTGAGGAAGGTGTAGGCCATTCCGCCGCCGATCACGAGCACGTCGACCTTCTGTATCAGGGCCTTGAGGACGGCGAGCTTGTCCGAGACCTTCGCCCCGCCGATTATGGCGACGAAGGGCTTCTGCGGGTTCGCGACCGCGTCGCCGAGATATTTTATCTCCTTCTCCATGAGGAATCCCGCCACTGATACAGGCACGTGCTTGCAGATCTTCGCAGTGGAGCCGTGGGAGCGGTGGGCCGTTCCGAACGCGTCGTTGACGTAGATGTCGCCCAGCTTCGCAAGTTCTTTCGCGAAGGTGTCGGCCTTCGCCTTGTCCTCGTCAGTCTTGGTCTTCATGTCCTCTTCCTTGTGGAAGCGGGTGTTCTCGCAGATCATGATCTCGCCCGGCTTGAGAGCCTGCGCCTTCGCCACGGCCGCGGCGCCTATGCAGTCGTCCACGAAGAGCACCGGCTTGCCGAGGAGCTTCGACAGGACGTCAACCGTGGGGCGGAGGCTGAATTCGGGCTTCACCTCCCCGTCCGGGCGGCCCAGATGGCTCAGGAGGACTAGCGATGCGCCCTTGTCCACGACATATTTGATCGTCGGCAGGGCGGCCTTGATGCGGGTGTCGTCCTTCACCTTGCCCTCCTTGACGGGCACGTTGAAGTCGACCCTCATGACGACCTTTCTTCCCTTCAGCTCGACGTCCCTCACGCTCTTCTTCTTGAAGTTCATATCTGTTCTCCTTTTCATTGATTTATAAATCTGGAGTGGACTGGAATCTACATCCGGAAAAGAAAAAAAAAAGCGTTCGAACGCAAATTCGGATGGCTTCGAGTTTGATTTGGCCGCGGAGCGTGGCTAAACTATGTGGCATATGACGACTCTTGCGATAATGCTCATAGGGCTGGCTCTCTCGATGGATGCGCTGGCGGTCTCCATAGCCGCCGGGGCCTCGATACGAAGGGACAAGCTGGCGGAGGCCTTCAGAATGGCCGGGGCCTTCGGGCTCTTTCAGGCGCTGATGCCTGTGCTGGGCGCATTGATAGGCGTCAGCTTCAGGGATTTCATCTCGTCATGGGACCACTGGGCCGCCTTTGGTATACTTTCGGCGATAGGCGCGAAGATGATCTACGAGGCCCATTTCATGGAGGAGGAGGAGAAGAGGAAGGAAGGGGGCAGGCTGCCGCTCGGGACGCTTTTCATCCTTGCCATCGCGACGAGCCTCGACGCGCTGGCGACAGGATTCTCGATATCCTTGATAGGCGGGGAGATATTCTACGCCGCCGCGCTGATAGGGGCCATCACCTTCGCAGTCTGCTTTGCAGGCGTCTTCATCGGCGAACGCGCCGGGCACGTCCTCGAGGGGAAAATCGAAACAGCCGGCGGAATCATACTCATCATCGTGGGAATCAAGATATTGATATCCCATCTGGCATAGGAACGCGACGCCCAGCCAACATGGGTTGATCCAAATTTTGCGTTTAAAGTTTCAGGACAGCGCGACCGCCGTCCCTCCCCGGGAATATCCCCACACAGCACCGAAGCCCTCCGGTCCCGAGACCCTCAATGTGCTCGGGATGCTTGCTCGCCTCTCTCCGAAGATCTGGCGAGGCGGGCAAGCCCTCCGGATCTTCTGCTAGGAGAGTGGCGGGCAAGCCCTCTCGCGCTGAAATCAACCTAGATCGCTCTGCCGCCGTCCCAATATATTTTTCATTTTTTTTTGCTTCGGCGCTTGAAATATATAGGTTGGGAAAATATCTTTTAGGTGTATTTAGGTTTAAAAAGGAGAAAAAAGGTGAATCAGGTCTTCCTAGGGGAGTTCACCCACGCCTTTGATCCGCAGAGGAGAATCACGATCCCGAGCGACTGGCGCGGAGCGAAGGGGAGGAGGACATCCTTCTTCCTGCTGCCCGGGAGGCACAAGACCATACAGATGATACCGTCGGCATCGTTTTCCGACGTGATATCGAAGATGAGGAAGGTGTCCTTTGCGGACGCCGAGGCGTCGCTGGCGCTCGCCCGTCTCGGCCGCATGGCGCAGTCCTGCGAATGCGACAAGCAGGGCAGGATACAGATATCGCAGCGGCTGTTCGAGTATGCGGATCTTGGCGGGAGCGCGGTTCTGGTGGGGGCGATAAACGTGGTTCAGATATGGTCCGAGAGGAACTGGGCGAAGTCTGGCGGATCGGACGAACAGGTTCTCGACGTGATACAGAAGATAGGGGAAAGGCCCGACGAGATAGCTGACATCCTCAAAGGGAAGATATGAATGGCGGAGGCTTCGATGAATCAAAGGCTGAAGGTTCCGTTTTGCAGGCAGGATCGTTTGAAGTCTATCAGAGGCTTTTCGCGGATTCGCCTCATAAACCTGTTATGCCGCGCGAAGTCCTCGAGCTTGTCCCCGAAAGTGGGGCGCTGAAGATTGTCGATGCGACCGTCGGATGCGGCGGTCACAGTTCATTGATATTGAAGAAAAACTCCGGGGCGGTGCTTCTCGGCTTGGACAGGGATGATGGAGCGATCGAGTTTGCCAGGCAGAGGTTGGCCTTCGCCGACGGGAGATTCAGGCTGGTGACGGCCTGCTTCAGCGAGATCAGGCGCTGTGCCGCGGAAATGGGGTGGCTTTCGGCGGACATCGTCCTGATGGACCTGGGGCTGTCCTCGCTCCAGCTTGACGATCCGTCGAGGGGGTTCTCCTACATGCATGACGGACCGTTGGACATGCGGATGGGGAGAAATGCCGGAAGCGCCGCCTCGGACATCCTGAACGATTGTTCGAGGGACGAGCTTGCGGAGATATTCTTCCGATACGGGGAGATCAGGAGGTCGCGGAGGTTGGCGGACGAGATTGTCGCCGAGAGGAGCAGGGAGCCTTTCACGAACACTGCGCGGCTCGCCGGGATATGCAGGCGGCTGCCGGGGCTGTCGAGGAAGAAGGGGCTGACCGCTCCGACCCTCTGCTTCCAGGCTCTCAGGGTGGCGGTGAACGACGAGATGCGGCAGCTTGAGAAGGGGATTGCCGAGGCGGTCGGGCTTCTTGCTCCGGGAGGCTTGATCGTGGTGATAAGCTTCAATTCAGCGGAAGACAGGATGGTGAAGAATTTCTTCAGGGAGGAGGCGCGGGACTGTATATGTCCTCCGGATTTTCCCGTGTGCAGATGCGGGCACGAGAGGAGGCTTGAAATATTGACGAGGAAGCCACTGGTCCCGGGGGATGACGAGGTGGCGGCGAACAGGAGGGCGGCTCCGGCCAGGCTGAGAGCCGCCAGAAGAACAACTTGCTCCAACGGGGCGAACATGGAAGGTGGGTGAAATGTCTCTGAGAATTGATTTCGTAAGGACGCCGCCGCAGAAGAAGAAGCTGCAGAAGAGAGGTGGCATCCTGAAGATGGAGAATATAGGGGTCTTCCTCAAAATATCCCTTCTTGCCGGACTGATCTTCGCCGTTCTGAGCTCCGTCGCCTACGTGGACGGGAGGACCAAGGCGATGGCGAAGACCAGGGACGGCCTTTCCGCCGAGGTGAAGAACATCGAGAGGGAGAAGGACAACGTGAAGCTCCAGATCGAGAGGGCCAAGGGGGGCAACATACAGAGGCAGATCGCAAGGTTGAAAATAGGACTGAGACTTCCCAGATGGGGTCAGCTGAGGGAGCTAGAGATGCCAAGGACGAACCAGGAGAAGCCTGGACCCGCCAAGCTCGCGCAGAGGTCTTCCGGCCACGGCGGCTGAAGAAAAGGAGTAAGAGTTTGGCGAATCCCGTCATTCTACTGAACTCTTACGTAAGGGGAATATTCCTGAAATGACGGGGTTCAGTGAATATTTACCAACGAGGAGAATATGCACAAGGAACCCCTGCTGACCAGAGCCGTCATCGTATCCACGCTGATTTTCATCCTCTTCGCCATGATAGTGGCGAGGCTCTACGAGGTGCAGATCGGCCGGCACGAGGAGCTCTTCGAGAAGGCGAAGGCGCGATACACCACGACAGTCAAGCCGAAAGGCGAAAGAGGCCAAATTTTCGACGTGGGTGGAAGTCTCCTCGCAGGCAACCAGCCCTGCTATGGCATCGTCGCGGATCCGAGCATGAAGACCTTCGCCGAAACGGAGTCGTGCAGGGAGATCGCCGAATACTTCGCGGAGGCCACAGGCGGCGACGCCGACCGCATCCTCCAGAGGCTTCTCAGAAAGACCAAGGCTGACGGCAAGGCGAACAAGTACGCCCACATCGCGAGCATGGTGGACATCGGGACGGCCGAGAAGATCAAGCTCCAAGCCAGGGAGATGAAGTGGAAGGGGATCAGTTTTGTCGAGGAGACGAAAAGGCATTATCCCTATAACGAGCTGCTCGCAAACATAATCGGATTCGTGAACGTATCGGAGGGCGAGGAGATAGCGCAGGCCGGGATAGAGAGGCTCAAAGACAACTCGATAAGGCCGCAGGACGGCGAGATAATCGTCGAGAGGGACAGAAAGGGCACGACCTTCGAGGAGCACGTGATCCAGCACAGCCACCACGGCAACGACGTATATCTCACCGTCTCGCAGCAGATACAGATGATCGTCGAGGAGGAGCTGGACGAGCTCGTCGAAAAATACAAGCCCCATGCGGCATACGCCGTCATGGTGGATCCGCACAACGGCAACATAATGGCCATAGCCCAGAGGCCGACCTTCAACCCGAACGACAGGACGACCATGGCCGACCCGGACGCCTGCAGGGACAAGGTGATATCCGACGCCTTCGAGCCCGGCTCCATCATGAAGGCTGTGGCGATAGCGGGCGCCCTCGATTTCGGTGTGGTCGGGCCTGGAGACAGATTCGACTGCGAGAACGGCAGATGGCTCTTCGCCGGCAAGATCCTCAGGGATGCGCATCCCTACGGGATTCTCTCCGTCACCGAGATAATCCAGAAGTCGAGCAACATCGGAACCGCTAAGATCGCGGTCGAGATGGGCGAGAAGAGGTTGCATAACGTCTTCAAGAGGTTCGAGTTCGGGAAGAAGACCGGAATGCCGATCCAGCCGGAGGCCACCGGAATATTCAGGCCGCTCGAGAGATGGGACAAGCTGTCCATATCGAGGTTCCCCATAGGGCAGGGGATAATGGTCTCGCCGCTGCAGATGGTCAGGGCCTACTGCGCCATCGCCAACGGTGGAAGGCTGGTGAGGATAAGGCTGATAGACAGGGAGGTGAACCCGGAGACGGGCGAGGTCTTCAGGATTCCGCGTGAGTCCGCCCCGCAGGTATTCATACGTCCCGACACGTGCCGGAACATCGTGGAGATGCTCAAGCTGGTGACCAAAAAAGGCGGAACCGCGGAGCGCGCCGCCGTCAAAGGCTACGAGGTGGCCGGCAAGACGGGGACTTCGCAGAAGGTCATAGGTGGCGTATACTCCGAGAACCGCTTCCACGCGTCCTTCATAGGCTTCGTCCCGGCCGACGATCCGGCCTTCGTCCTTCTCGTCATGGCGGACGAGCCGCAGGGGAACCACTATGGAGGCGTTGTCGCGGCGCCCTCCTTCAGCAGGATATCCGAGAAAGTCCTCCGAATGATGAACATCGCACCGCAGTATCCGGATGAATACCAATCAGCTTCCGTTGAAGAAAGCACCGACTGAGGACTTCGGAAAATGCCTCGAGGCCGTCAGGCATCTTCTCGTCTCTTCCAGCGGACGGCATGGATTCATCCCCGAGTCCATCACATCGTCCTCCAAATCCTGCGTGCCGGGATCGGTGTTCGTCGCCATCAAGGGAGCGAAGGGCGATGGCCATCTGCACATCGAGGAGGCCATCTCGGGAGGCGCTGCCGCAGTCGTCTATCAGGACCCGGATGCGGCCGGAACCGTGGAGAGAGGTGATATTCCTTTCTGCAGAGTCTCCGACAGCCGCCGGGCGTATTCGCTCCTGCAGGAGGCGTTCCACGGGAGTCCGGCGTCGAAGCTGAGGCTGGTCGGAATCACAGGCACCAACGGGAAGACGACATGCGCCTATCTTCTCCGTAGCTTCCTCTCGTGCGGATCTCCATGCGGATTGATATCCACCGTGGAATATTCCATGCCCGGATGGAGCGCAGACGCGTCCAGGACGACGCCATCGCCGGAGCTCTTCCAGGCGTTGCTATTCAACATGCTTGGAAAGGGATGCGGCCACTGTGTGATGGAGGTCTCAAGCCATGGTCTTGACCAGGGCAGGACCGGCTCCGCGAAATTCGCAGGCGCGTTGTTCACCAACCTCAGCGGAGACCATCTGGACTACCACGGAAGCATGGAGAACTACTACCAGGCCAAGAAGAAGCTTTTCTCGGATCTGCTCGCGCCAGGTGCGGTCGCCGTCGTGAACACGGACGACGTCTACGGCAGGAGAATAGTTTCCGAGGCCGGCGGCGGGAGCATCCTGTCGTGCGGATTCGAGGGGAAGCCGGACTTCAGGATAGGCGATTTCGAGGGCGATGCCGGCGGAGTCCGCTTCTCCATCGAGTCGGACTGGGGGCGCCACAGGATAGAATCGGGCCTTTGCGGAAGATACAACGCCATGAACATTGCCGAATCGTTCGCGCTGGCCATGAGACTCGGCGTGGAGCCCGAGAAGATGCTGGAGATCCTGGGAAGGGGAATCCGAGTGCCGGGAAGACTCGAGAGCTTCCCTCTGCGGAACGGTGCCGTCGGCTTCGTGGACTACGCCCACACTGACGATGCGCTCGAGAAGGTCCTCTCCACTCTCGCCGCGATGAGGAGGGGAAGGATTATCTGCGTCTTCGGCTGCGGCGGCGACCGCGACAGGAGCAAGAGGCCCAGGATGGGCGCGGCCGTTGCGAAATTCGCGGACGTGGCGATAGTCACCAGCGACAATCCCCGCAGCGAAGATCCGCTTAGGATAATCCGCGACATCATGGATGGCGTGAAGGACGCAGGCAAATTCATCTGCATCCCGGACAGGCGCGAGGCGATTGAGAAGGCCGTCGGAATTTCAAGGGATGGCGACATCGTCCTCCTCGCCGGGAAGGGCCACGAGAAGGGACAGGAGGTGAATGGGCTCATCATCCCGTTCGACGACAGGGAGGAGATGCAGAAGCATGCGTGAACCCAACCCGTTTTTCCCGCGAAAAACTGGCTGGTTCCTAGATGTCACCTTGACCTAGATATTGCATTTGAAATTGGCTCAGGTGTGATGAAATTTGAAAAAATGTTTGTGCTGCCCAAGTGTCAAGTACTTTGCGCCGTCCTCGGCGCAAAGATGTTTGCGCGGAGACCGCGCAAACTACTCAGGCGGCGAGCCGCCGTCCCTCCCGAGGGGGAACGCGCAGGCAAGTAGCGACCACGATTGCGCCACCGACACCGGATTGTCACGGAGTTCACTGAATATTTGGCGTTTTGCCACCTCGTATCTATGGCAAATGCGCTAGACTGCTTAATCCAGGCAGGATCATTCCCTCTCCACCGTGGATACGTGGTATTCCACCGGATCGCTTGGAGAGCCTGTGAAACGTCCGCTCTCGGGCTGCGGCTCGGAATCGCTGAGAAGCTCGTAGCCGGAGGCGTGGATGGCCCTGACAAGCTTCACCAGTTCCGCCTTGTCCGTTTTTATCCGGAGTCCGGCGCTTTCCGGGCTTTTTGCCGGAGTCAGGTTGCAACCTGAAATTATCGAGTGGATGTCCGGCGCCGTGGCGGCAGTCTTCGTCCATATCCATGCGTGTTTTACTACGGGAGCTATGGCGACTGCGCGGTCGCCGTTGCCTTCCCCGAAATGGATTTTGTCGGATACAAGCCCGGCGGAGGAGCCCGACCCGGCCGTCCTCATCTCGGACAGCTCCAGCGAATTCAGTGGGGAATGGACGGCAAGTTCGGCCCTTGTCCCCTTTTCATCCGCTTCCGCCAGGGTTTTTCGAGATTCCATGTCGGCCTCAGCCACAGCGCTTTTTCCGGCGCCGTCAAGCTTCGCGGCCCTGATTTCATCACCCCTGCGGCTCAATTCGAAGACGTAGACCGACGCCCCTGCGAAAATCGCAATGGCCGCGGCGGCCTTCAGGAATATCTGCGTGTATGGAGCGCACCTGAGCGATGATATCTGCCTTTCGGCACGCAGTGCCTCGCTGCATTTGCGTGCTATTCGGTCCGCTCCGGGCGGGTTCGAGAGAGAAGCATGCATGGCGCGGGACAAGCCACGCATCCTCTCCGCCCTGAGCCTGCATTCTCCGCAGGATTCAATGTGTTTGAACGCCGTGCAGGACGGATCCAGTTCGCCATCGACATAGGCGCTCATGTCCTCGAAAGATGCGCATCTTGAAATGTCTTCCTTCATAGCTTGCCTCCAAGCCTGGCGGCTATCGCCGCGCGCCCCCTTGATATTCTTGTCTTCACCGTATCGATGTTCTCCCCGAGCACGTCCGCAATCTGCTTGTAGCTCATGTCCTTGACGTGCCTAAGCACTATCGCCTCGCGCAAAGTGTCGGGAAGTCTCTCTATCTCCGACATTATCTTCCGCTCCATCTCCGCGTTCTCCGCCTCCTTGTCGGGAGATGGCAGATTCGAAGGCAGCTCCATGTCGCCTTTCGCGTCCTGGCCGCGGTCCGCAGTCTGCGCCGAGATGCTTATGTTCAGGCCATCGCCCCTGACCTTGTTCCACTTGTAGCGGTTCCGCGACATGTTCACCACTATCCTCGAGAGCCAGGCCGGGAAGAGGGAGTCTTCCCTGAGCGACGCTATGCTCCCGTGGGCCTTGATGAAGGCGTCCTGGACGACCTCCTCGGCGTCCTCCCTGCTACCGAGCAAGCCGTAGGCTATTCCGAGCATGTATCTCGAATGCCTCTTTATCAGCTCCTCTAATGCCTCTTCCGAGCCCTT
>CAZGJP010000013.1:0-19872 GCA_964526605.1 uncultured Lentisphaera sp. | reverse complement strand
GTTAGTTCCGTCGTATGTCGTCCAGTTTGCTCCGTCGGCAGGACTCGAATTGTTCTTGGTGCCTTCGACCCAGCTCCGTGTAATGCGGTAGAGGCTTGATGTGTTGCCTGCCGAAAGAGCGCCAGTCACATAAACCGCCATTTTGGCTTCGGCTATACTTGCATCAACTGGCAGGGATGAAATGTCGAATTGAACGAGAGCTTTTCTTGCTGTTATATTGAAGGGGCCGATCGGATCCGTGGTGCCGAAGTTGTTGGCATTTCCACTTCTGATGTCGGTGTCAATGCATCCAGCGTATCCGTCGAGCCCCTGCTGAAGAACCAGAGTCTGTCCGAATGTCGTAAAATCTTTGAGCAGAACTGCGCCTGTCGTCTCGCTGCCAGCGCATGGATTTCCGGCGGCGTCGAAGATACTGCTTCCGTCAACTGGCTTTATTTCTATGGTCTCCGTTCCATCCGGTGCGCCTGTTATGTCGAGGGCGAGCCTGACTACGCTTTCACCGCCTGCGAGAGCTCCGCCTGAGACGTTTGTTATCCCGCTTATCTGGGCGGAATTCGCGTCACCTCCGTTCTGGCTGAATGTCATAGTAAAGTCGGACGTCTGAAGCGCGCCGCTTGCGGCGTTTGTGTTGAAAACGCCTGCATTGAAATAGATGTCAATACAACTGTTGTTGCTGGAAAGAACGCCGTCGTCTATGACAGGATTGACTTTCAATTGGACAGCGATTGTCTGCGGGCTGTTCGCGCCGTTGCCGGATACGGATATGCTTGCATTGTGGACCCCTGGGAGCAGAGAGACTGTGCTGTAGTTGACAGTGATGCTGTCCTGCTCGACTCCACCTGCTGCGCATGTGCCGCTGGTCGGCGTGCAGGAAATCCAGGAGGCATTGTCGCTTATGGTGTAGTTCAATGTTCCGATGCCGGGATTGCTCACCAGGAACGTGTCTGAAGATTGGCTTGCGCCCGAACGGATCGTATGGCTGAAGGACGATTCGGATATTTCAATCACCGTGTCAACCGCGGTGAAGTTTGCCTGGACGGAGGCTTCCTTGTCTGCGGGAGCGGAAATCGTCGTGCTTGCGGAGTTTGCATCGGCGACAAGGGCGAGATCCGCGCCAGTCCAGTTCGCAAAAACATATCCGAGCTCCGCCGTCGCGGAAATCGCATATGGAGAGGAGCTTTTGTCTTTGACGCCGCCGCCGGAAACCGAGCCGCCGAAGCCTGCCGTTACGTTTAGCGTGAAATCATCATCCGTTTCCGTTGCGCCGATTGTCGCGTAATTCGCATTTTCACTTGAACATGTGATGACTGCAGATCCGTCGCTGAGATCCGCGTTGTCCTCCGCGGCTGAAAGTGTTACAGTCTGCCAGTTGTTCCAGTTACCGGAATTGAACGTAAGGGATGAACCGCCACTAACAGAGATGTCGCTGTCGCCAGCCGTATTTGCTACGGAGACATTGACCGTCGCGCCGGGGTCTGCGGATAGCCGGACTTGGAACGTATTCGTCGAGCCTTCCGGAACCGACAGGGCGGCAAGGTCGCCCACAATGCTGACGGACGCCGGAGAACTTGCTTCAATCGTAAGTTTCGGGCGGTAGCTCTGTGTCGCATGCTCCTTCGTCGCCACGTAGAACGAATTTGCGGAGGGTCCGGTCAGCAGAAAACCACGATTAGTATAAAGCCCGTTTATCCAGCCATTTACGGCGGATATTCCCGAAGAATTCAGAGTGAATGCCTTAGTCTCGTTCGCCGCGAACGCCGGCGAGTCCGAAAGAGCCGTCGAGATATAGTCGCTTCCCTCTTCGAGTCCGTAGAATCCTGGCGAGGCCCAGCCGACAGTGGGATATGATCGGCATGTGTAGGTGGGCTCGCCCGCTGTCGCCGTCGCGCCGTTCTTTGCCCCCTCTATCCAGTCGCCGCAGGAGAGCCTGTAGATGCTGAAGCTTCCATTGGTGCCGCTGGTCTTGGTGAGGGTCAATGTTCCGGAGACGACGTTTGTTTCGGAAGGCAGAGAGGAAAGATCGAATCTGATCATCGCTCCGCTTCTGTCGTTGTTGTAGTAGACGATGCCCGTCGTCGCCGCACCATAGTTGTATGCGGAATTGTCCTGATTGAGCGATGTGTCGGCGGACGGATAGAAGACGCTTGTCCTGATACAGTCGAAGAAGTCAATGCTGAAATTGGACTTCGTCGAATCCTTGACCAGGGAGCTTGCGAAATTCGCAAATGCGCTGTCCTGGAACGCGAGTGTGAGATTGCTAATGTCGTCCTCGTCCGCATGGGCGTATGCATTGCCTGTGAGCGTGGCTGAAATTGTGCTGTCGCTTGTTCTGACGGCGGCGGCGGATAGCCCGGCCGGCAGGTTTGACACCACGATTTTTCCATCGGCGACGAAATCATTTCCATTCTCACCGGTGAAGCTCTCGCCGGTCAGCGTTACAAGAAGCGGCGCGGAATTGTCAATGCTTCCGTCGTTGGCCCCGTAATTTTCGTTCAACGCGCTTTTCGAGTATGTGAGTTCGGGTGTCAGCCTGACGCTTACGGTATTGCTTTGCCTGCTTATGACTCCATCGTAGGCAAGGCAATAGACGCTGTAGACGCCCGACACCTGGCCGGTCAGAGTGAGAGTTGTTGTCTTCGCGGCATTTGTTCCGTTCGCGGAAAAACTTGTCGCGCCTGGGCCGGATACTATCCACTGGTATTTGACGGAGGCTTCACCGGCTGAACTTCCACATGTTGTTGCGACGGACAATTCCGTTGAAAATTCGCCGAGGCTCTTGTTGAGGTTGATCGGATTCGTCGGGCTGTCCGGCTGTTTTGTGATGGAAATGTCGTATCCTGGATTGCTTACGAGGACAAGTTTGGGCGCCTGCATGCCCATGGTGTTTTCCTTCGATGCGATCTGGCATGAGGAGTTCGAGTTGACATCGAGTATGAAGGATCTGAGCTTGTCTCCCGGGGTCTGGCGGACGTATTCCGCGACTGGTATTCGCAGGGTCTGATACATGTATGTCTGGACTGGAGTCACGGAGCCGATGGCGGTGCCCGGAGCTGGTGCATTGGTGCCGTTGATCGTGCTTTCGCTCCATTCGTCCTCGCAGGCATATGCCGTCAGCTCCTGATCGGCAGGTCTGTATGCCTGAAGCTCCAGATAGGCGTTTGATATGCTTGCCGTGTCAATTCCGGTCAAGTCAAAGCGCATGATGGCGCGTTTGCGGTCGTTTGAATTGAATCTGTAGATTTGGAGCGTCGTCGCCGCCCCGTAGTTTGTGCCATAGCTGCTTCCGCTGAGGAAATAATACGAGTCGGCGACTGCCGTGACTGAACTTTTTACGGCTGTTCCGGCATCGAGTATCGAGAGCGTGCGGGTGATCGAGGCTTCATTGTTTTCGTCGTCGGTGACGGTCAGGGTGACTGTGCGGTTTGTCGTGTTGCCGGTGTTGCCGGTGCTTGCATACACGTGCGTGGGGGATGCTGAAGAGGAATGCGCCGAGCCGTCGCCGAAATCCCAGTCGTATGTGAGGTTTCCGCCGTCCGGATCAATGCTTCCGACGGAGCCGAACTGTATCGTCGCACCAGTATCGAACTGATTGGTCGCGGGTGCAGCCATGCCAGTGCCGTAGAAATTCCTGACCACAGGCAGACCGGTTTCCGGCCTGCTTATGACGGCATCGGGCATGTAGTCCGGAAGCGTGTCGGTGCCCTCGATCACGACGAGCGCCTGCTGGAGGCGGCCAGTGTCAACCAGGGCTACGAGCGTGTGGTCAACCGCCGCCAGTTCGCGCATTGCCAGATAGGAGTAGAAACTGCTGTAATAGTCTCCGACCTCCCAGTTTGCGGCCGCCGGGATCGGATTTGAAGATCCGTCAAGAGGAGAGAGTGTGTAGGTGTTTTGAGTCATCGTGTCGGCGAGATTGAATTTTTCCATCCTGATTTTAAGTTCGCCGGAAGAGACGTAGGGATCGGCGATGAAAATGGCGTTCCCGGCGACCGTCATCTGCACCGCCTGTCCGATGTTTCCGCCGCCGTATCCCAGGTTTCCTGCGCTTGTGACATTGATCTTGGCGTTGAAATAGTTTGCGGCGAAATCCTTTTGCCATACTTTTGTTCCGGTGCTGATCTTGAAGCAGAAGAGATGCGCGGCGTTGAAGTAGTCGCTTGATGTGCGGTAATTGACCTGGGGGCTGAAGACTACGACGTAGTCGCCCGACTGTGCGATTTGAGGCGCCATTTCCGCGCCGAGGTTTGACGAGGTCGTTGTTCCTTCTCCGTAGGGGTTGTAGCTGGTGTTGATGGTCTTGTCGCAGACCTGGTCGGAGACGCGGAGCCCCTTGAGCTGGATTCCGCCGCTCGCGCTCCAGTTCGGACCTGTGGGCGTCGCACCGCCGCCGGGCGAATTCTGGTATGCGAAATACCAGATTCTGCCGTCGTCTCCGAGGCAGTATGCCCTAATTGTTCCCTCGCAATGGTTGCTTCCATAGTTGAAGAATGTTGAATTGTTGTCGGTGTAGGTCCAGTCATAGCCGGTGTAGGCGTCGTAGCGGTGTATTTTTGTGCCGTAGCCATTTCCTGTCGTTTCGGTCACAACGTCGAAGGAATAGATCGAGTCGCCCTCGACGATGAAGCTGTTGTACATCTTTAGAGAATTGATCGGGAAAGAATAGCGCGTCGAGCCGTCCAGATATCCCGCCGAGCCGTTCGTAGTGCTCAGATGGTCGTTTATTCCGCCCTTGGCAAAAACATCGGGGTCTGAGTTGGTCATCGCAAAATATCCGCTCGCGTTGGGGCCCATCGAGCCCATCGGATTGGTGGAATTGTAGCCGAAAGGACAGCCTCCCGCGAAGGGATCAAGCGCGAAATTCGCACCTCGGTCCGCACCGAAGCCGGAAAAGAACTTGCCGTCGTTCTGCCAGTAATGGTTGATGATCCCGTCCTCCATGTCGCTGTCCATCATCCCGCCGTTCGAGAGGAACCCACCAGCACCTCTGTGCCGCGAGAGCACATTGCTGATCTGGGTGCCGTCAAGGAGCGAATACGTTCCAATGCTGACAGATTTTGGAGCGTCCACGCCGACCGTATAGTTGCCTGCGTCACTATCCGCGGCGGTCGGAGGCACGATAAGCGCGACCTTTCCACCCCGGATCGAAACGTTGTTCGAACGCATGCCCGCATACGGCTCGTTCATTATGAAATTGCTCTCAAGGAGAGGCCCTATGTTGCGCGCCCAGCGGACGGAGGGAGTTCCGCTGACATTGCCCGCGCTGGAATTTCTTGCGTGCCCATCCTTGTTGACCATTGCCCAGTAGTCACAGTCCTCCGCTGAAAAGGCGCAGAACGCAGCTAAAATGAAAAAGACACCAGTCAGCACCTTCATGCCCCACGCCGAAAGATCGATGCCAGAAGTGGCCGTTCTCATGGTTCCTCACCCCGTTATCAATATGCTCTTGGAATACTTTTTTTTTATTATTATAAGTGTATACTAATTGGGGTTTAATGAAAGTCAAGTGTAATTTAAATTTTTTTTGAATTGGCCATCTTCTGGCAGGTGGTGGGCGACAGCGCTGGCCGTGCCTGGATGGGGGTGTTTTTCCCGATGTGGGTGCAATTCCGGGGGGCCATCCTCCTATTACTTGCAGGAGCCCTCCTCCCTCCATATTTTCAGCATCAGCTCGTAGCGGGATAGGCTCATGCCGGTGTAGATGCAGTTGCTGGTTCCGAACACGTATCCGCCGCCCGGCATCCCCTGGGAGAGGGCCCTCCTGACATCGGCCGCCGCCTCGTCGTCGGTGCCTGTCTGCAGCAGTGCGCAGTTCACGTTGCCGATCAGGCACACTTTGTCTCCGACGAGGCGCTTCACCTCGGCCAGGTCCACGCCCCCCTGCGGATCTATGCTGTGCAGCGCGTGCGGGTTGGCCGAGACGAGCGAATCGAGGATGGGCATGATGTTTCCATCCGTATGCTTGATAGTATAGAATCCGAGTTCGCGGTATCCGGCCACCAGCCGGACCAGATATGGCGTGATGAATTCGTCGAACATGGCTGGGGAGAGGAACGGATTGTCGTTGAAGCAGTAGTCGCTGCACAGGCAGAATCCATCAACGGTGCCCCATTCCCTTATGCGCACAGCCCGTTCCAGCATGGAGTCCACGCGGCGCCGCGCCTCGTCCTTCATCTCCTCCGGCCGCTCGGCGAGGTTGATGACGAAGTCCATCATTTCGCTTCCGTCAGGCAGCGAGTAGGTGCAGTCGCCATGCATCATGATCATGTGTTCCATTCCTGAAAGCTCGCGCGCATGCTCGACGGACAGCCTGACGTCCTCCTCCTTCCATCCGCCCGGCGCGTTGAAGTGCATCCCGGCCTGTCCGAAGCGGCGCGCCACCGCGACGTGCAGGTCCGCCACGTCGCGCCTGTGCAGGGTCCTCTCGTTATCCGACATCTGGTCCCATTGCCTGTAGTTCCTCTGCGATGGATGCACCCTGCCAAAGGCCTCCATGGTGAGGAAGAATTCGAGTTCGAAATGCGGGACCAGCCCTTCGGGCTTCTTCCTTTCCAGCGCCGCAATGAATGATTCTCTAGGTGTCATGGGGGCTTAATTGACACTGGCTTTCAATCAAGTCAAGCCCGTGCCGGCAACGCCCCCCCCTGCGGGCGCCCGCAGGGGTTCTTGCAAAAAGCGTCCGCCGGACTATCTTTCCAGCACATCCATCGAGGATGGATTAATTACACACGAGGAGCAGGAAAAATGTCCAGGAACAAGACGTATCTGGGATTCGACATTGGCGGGACGAAGATAGCCGTCTGCATAGGTGGCGGCGACGGGAAGATCGTCGCATCGGAGAGAATACTCAATTCCGAACGCGAACCCGGCGACGTGATTGATGAAATGGTCTCGGCCGCGAAAAGGCTGATGTCGTCGCAGGGAATCTCCGACAAGGACATATCCGCCATAGGCATTGGCGCACCGGGGCCGCTTGACATGAAGGCCGGAATCATGCATGCATCCCCGAACATGAAGAAATGGGACAATATCCCGATAGTCGACTTCATATCCGGCAAGTTCAGGCCGAAGGTGCATCTGGACAACGACGCGAACGCGGGTGCTCTCGCGGAGTGGCTGTTCGGGGCCGGACGCGGACGGAAAAACATGGTCTATCTCACGATGAGCACGGGAATAGGCGGCGGAATAATCGCGGAGGGCAAGTTGGTCCGCGGAAGAGACCTTCTCGCCGGGGAGATGGGGCACATAGTCCTTGACCCCGAGGGACCTGCATGCGGCTGCGGGCTCAGGGGCTGCTACGAGGCCTTCTGCGGGGGCAAGTCCGTCGCGCAGCGGATAATGTCCGATCTCGGCCAGCAACCGGACCATCCCATGATGAAGCTTGCCGGAGGAGACAGGAGCAAAATCGGGTATCCGATTCTCATAGAGGGTGTCAGGATGAAGAACGGCTACGCCTTGAGCCTGTGGGATGATATCTGCCTGCACAATGCCCAGGCGCTGGGAAGCTTCATGAACATACTCAACCCTGAGATGATAGTTATGGGGACCATCGCGCTGGCGGCCGGGAATCTGCTTCTCGACCCGGTGAAAAAGCTGCTTCCACGTTTCGCCTGGCCGCAGATGATCAAGGACGTGGAGATAAGGCCGAGCGAACTCGGCAGCAAGATAGGCGAGTATTCGGCGATCAGCGTCGCGGCATACTATGGCGGGGGCGCATAGATTTGCCCTGCGGAAGCCCGCGGAAGGTCCTCCATCATCTTCGATGTCGCCTCCCATTCCTTCATCGCGGCCGGGATTTCATGGTGTATCTCCTGCAATCGCCTGTTGACCGAGGCGTAATCGGTGTCGCTTTCATGGCGGGATATTTTTTCGACCAGTTCTTTCTCCTCTTTTTCGAGGGAGTCGATTGTCTTTTCCATCTTGACGAGTTTTTCCGCCAGCTGTCTTCTGCGGCGGGCGCGATCCTCCACTATTTCAGCGCGTTCCCTCCTTTGGAGTTTCCTGGATGATTCTTTCGGCTTCGTTTTTTCCTCGTCCGGATTCATGGCGGGGTTCTCCTCCGCCATTTTCCCGCAGTAGTAGTCGTATCCGCCGCAGTAGATTTTCAACCCCGGCGGCCTCATGGCCGCGATCCTGTTGGCGACCTTCCTCACAAATTGTATGTCGTGGCTCACCATGCATATGGTCCCTTCGAATCCGCTCAGGGCATCTTCGAGAGATTCCCGCGCGGAGATGTCAAGATGCGTGGTGGGCTCGTCAAGTATGAGGAAGTTGGGCGGATTCGCCAGAAGCCTTGCGAACGCGAGCCTGATCTTCTCTCCGCCGCTGAGGACTTCAACCTTCTTCTCCACGGCATCACCGGAGAAACCAAAGCCGCCAAGCAGGTTGCGTATCTCCTGCGACGTGGAGTTTCCGCCGGCCAGCTTGACGGTTTCGTATACGCTAAGGCCGGGATCCATGGTCTCGGCAAACTCCTGCGACTGATATCCCGGAACGACATTGAATCCCAGTGTCAAGCGTCCCTCCGAGGGAGGCAGAATCCCGGCGAGTATTCTCAGGAAGCTCGACTTTCCCGTCCCGTTGAGCCCTACGAATGCTATCTTGTCGCCCCTCTGGACGCTGAGGTCCACTCCTTTGAGCACCCACGTGGTGCCGTCATAGCTGAGCCCGACATTTTCCGCCCTTGCCAGCTCCTGTCCTGACCGCTCCGGTCTTTTAAGCCTTATCTTCCCGACACTGGATACGCTGTGCGGAATTTCAATGGTCTCCATGCGCTCGAGCATCTTCATTCTGCTTTTGACCAGGGTGGCCTTGGTGTTCTTGGCCCTGAATCTGTCAATGAATCTCTGTATGTGCTCGCGCTCCCTCCGCTGGTTCTTTGCGGCGGCCATGCGCTGCTCGGAGCGCAGAACCCTCTCCGATGCGTAGTAGTCGTAGTTGCCCTTGTATTTCTCCGTCTTGAAGTTGGCCACCTCCAGAGTGGATTCGGCCAGCGCATTGAGCAGGTATCTGTCGTGCGATATCATCATCATCGTGCCACTGAAGCGTTTCAGGAATTCGCGCAGCCATTCAATCGCCGGGATGTCCAGATAGTTGGTCGGTTCGTCCAGCAGGAGCAGGTCCGGGTCGGACACGATCACGCGGGCGAGCTCCGCGCGCATCTGCCATCCCCCGCTGAAGGAATTGAACGGACGGGAGAACTTGTCCTCCCCGAGCCCAAGTCCGGACAGTGCGGCCTGGGCCCGCGAACGCAGCTTGTATCCGCCACCGGCCTCATAGGCCGATTGAAGCCTTCCGAGATGCGAGAGCACGGCCCCGGCGTCATCCGCCGAAACCCGATCCAACTCCCGCTCGAGATCTTCCATCTCCAAATGCATTGCGGCCAGATCCTCCCTTCCGCTCTCCGCGTATTCAAGAAGAGTGGACTGGACCTCGTGAGGATTGAACTCCTGCCTCAGATGTCCTATCCTCACCCCCTTTGGCAGCTCTATCGAACCGGAATCCGGCGAAATCTCACCACGGATAAGCGCGAAGACGCTGCTCTTGCCGGCACCGTTCGGACCAACCACGCCCACACGCTCGCCGTCGTTCACCCTGAAGCTTGCCCCGCGCAAAACATCCTGCGTGCCGAAACTCTTGCTCACATTTATAAAATCCAACATTTGAACAGCCTCCAAAGGGGTGCTTACAATACAGTCAGTTTTCCAAGCCACAAATCGGCAGGGATTGTCCCGGATGGTATGTCATCCTTGAGAAGAAGATTCAGAAAATTATGAAGCGCTCGAAGGGCGCAAAAGCCAAGATTTACCGCCAGGGCACCAAGGGGGAATTCGCCGTAAATATTCACTGAACTACGTCGTCCGGTGAATCTTTACATGTACGGATTCTGTAAACGAACGTAGTTTGCTGAATACGTACCCGCAGACGCGGACAACTTACAGTTTGCAAGTCTCAATTACTTCCCTGTTCATGGAAATGCTTTTTCTTCCTGAAGTGGTCGCTGTGGCTGTGCCTGCCGCGATCTCCAGCGGGTCCTGGGTGCTGTCCGTGCTTTTCGCGATGCCTTGGACCTCGCTCATGCGGAGCGGCTCCCCGGGGGGCTCCCCTGTCGGCCTCGCATTTCAGATGGACTCCCTTGAACTTCATCCTGCCGATGTTCTCCATGAGCATCTGTTCGCCGCCGGCGGCCATTTCGAAGACGCTGGAATTCTCGAACAGGCTTATCCGCCCGAGCTTGATCATGGGGCCAGGCGTGGCGCGGTTTATCAAACTGATGAGATTTGGAACGGATATTCCATCCGCCCTGCCGACATTTATCCTCAGCCTGCTCATCCCTCCGTCATTGCCTCCAGCAAAAACCTGCCGTCCGTCGCGGTCGTTGCGGTCCCGCCGTCCATGCCTGTCGTCGCCCTGTCCGCCCTGTCCGACGCTGACATTCAGGTCCGGGGCGTCCTTGTAGCAATCGAGGAAGCTTCCGAATTCCCTGAGGACGAATCGCCTGACGATTTCCTCCCGGCTCATGTCGCCTATGGCTTCGTTGATTTTGGGCAGATACGGATCGATCTTCGCGGTCTCCGCCATGTCATACTGCCTCATCTTCCCGAGCATCGCCATCAGCCTGGCCTCGCAGACCTGCTTTCCCGTCGGGACCTTCTTGTGTTCGAAGCGCTTGTTCATTATCCTCTCTATCGCGCGGAGCTTGTAAGTCTCGCGCATGTGGACGAGCACTATGGATATCCCCGCCTTTCCTGCGCGTCCGGTGCGCCCGCTGCGGTGCGTATAGACATCCGGGTCCCCGGGCAGGTCGTAGTTGACCACATGAGTCAGGTCGTCGACATCGAGCCCGCGCGCGGCGACATCGGTTGCGACAAGTATCTTGAAATTTCGCTTGCGGAAATTGTTCATCACGCGGTCGCGCTGGTCCTGCGTCATGTCGCCATGCAAGGCCTCCGAGCTGTAGCCGTCCGCCATCAGCTTGATTGCGACCTCCTGTGTCTCGATGCGTGTGCGGCAGAACATGATTCCGTAGAAGACGGGCAGGCAGTCCATTATCCGTTTCATCGCTTCGTAGCGGTCATGCGCATGGACGGTATAGCATTCGTGGGAGACATTTTCCGCGATCGCGTTGCGCTGTCCGATGATGATCTCCTCGGGGTCGTCCATGTATTGGCGTGCGATTGCGGCGACCTGTTTGGGCATGGTCGCGGAAAAGAGGAGCGTGCGTGCGGCGTCGGGGACTTCCTTCAGTATGCTTTCGAGATCCTCCTGGAAGCCCATGTTCAGCATTTCATCCGCCTCGTCGAGGACGACGCGCTGGACTCCTGCGAGTTTCGCGGCTCCGCGGCTGAGCAGGTCCTTCATGCGGCCGGGCGTGGCAACGATGACATGGACGCCATGGTGCAGGGACCTGATCTGTTCGCGCATGGAGGCTCCGCCATAGACGGCAAGTATCCTGAGATGGGGTGCGAAACGTCCGTAATCCGCCAGATCCCTCGATATCTGGAGGCAGAGCTCCCGTGTCGGGCAGAGTATGAGCGCCTGGGTCGCGTGATTGGCGGCGTCCGTAAGCTGCAGCAGAGGCAGGCCAAAGGCCGCCGTCTTGCCGGTGCCGGTCTGTGCGAGCGCGACAACATCGCGCGCGCCTTTCATCAGCATCGGAATGACCTTCGCCTGCACGGGCGTGGGGGTGGTGAATCCAAGAGCGGAGACTCCCTCCATCAGTTCCGGAGAAAGTCCGAATTCCTCGAATCTAGTCATGATCATCTCCTGAGATTGGTCCACTAAAGCTGACCTGGATATGGAAGTGTCCGCCGGGCATATCGGGTGCGGCAAGTCCATCCGAGGCAATCGCAAAATTGCCTCTATGAGCTGATTTTATTGTCGGAGTTCACAGATTCCGACTTTTGAAATAAGCTCCATCCGTTGATGGCAGGCCACCCGGAAGTAGATAAATCTGCGTGTTTGGAATGAGTATATCCCGCCGCAGAGGATATTGCAACGAAAGAAGGAATAATAATCGCTTTTCGCCTCCGGGGGACAGCCACGCGGACGGCGGGGGCGCCGTCCCCGCAATGGCAGCGAAATTCGCAACAAAAATGTCGCTGAAAATGCAATCGTTCGACAAGTTTGTTGTATTTTGTGGTCTTGCTGGACCGCGTCATAATTTATATGAAGTTGATTTTCAAGTATTTGGCATTGCATCCTTCAATTTTGGCATTTCATCTGCTTTCAGATTACGCGTTTGTAAAAGTCAGAAGGATTTGTAGTGTAGGAACCCGGTTTGGCGGGGGTATCGGGAGATGGCCGGGCAAGTTGCCTTCGCGCCCTGCGCATTCCTTTTTTTTGCATTGGACAGATATGGAGAGATGAAATGGCATTACCCAGGGCAGAGGGGCTTTACGATCCATCCTGCGAGCATGATTCCTGCGGGGTGGGTTTTGTCGTCAATGTGGATGGGCGCAGGTCGCATGACGTGGTGAGCAAGGGGATAGAGGTTCTGAACAATCTGCTGCACCGCGGGGCGTCCGGAGCCGACGAGAGCACCGGGGACGGAGCCGGGCTGCTCTTCCAGCTTCCCGACCGTTTTTTCAGGCGCGAGTGCGCCGCTCTCAAGATAGCTCTTCCGGCGGATGCCCCATACGGCGTGGGGATGTGTTTTCTCCCTCGCGAGACGGAGAAGCGGAGGCGCTGCATGAACTTCGCGGCGGCCGCCGCATCCGAGGAGGGGCTGGTATTTCTTGGCTGGAGGGAGGTTCCGGTCGATCCCTCGGTGCTTGGCGAGCAGGCGAGGCACGAGATGCCCTCGATATGGCAGTGCTTTCTCAAGGGGGAGAGCGGCGATGTGGCGGCTCTGGAGCGGAAGCTCTATGTCTTCCGGAAGCAGTGGGCGAGGAAGGTGGAGGGCTCCCTGGGGAGGCTGGAGGAATTCTACGTCTGCAGCTGCTCGTGCAGGACGATAGTCTACAAGGGCTTGATGCAGGCGCCGCAGGTCCCGGCGTTCTTCCATGATCTCAGGGACGAGCTTCTCGAGAGCGCGATGGTGGTGGTTCACCAGCGTTTCAGCACCAACACCTTCCCTTGCTGGAAGCTTTCGCAGCCATTCCGGCTTCTCGCCCACAACGGCGAGATCAACACGCTCAACGGAAACCGCAAGAACATCATCTCGAGGGAGAAGAAGCTGAGCTCCGAGCTTTTCGGCGCGGACGTCCCCAAGCTGACACCGGTCTGCGAGGAGGGAGGCAGCGATTCGGCGTCGCTGGACAACGTGATGGAGCTGCTGCATCTGGCCGGGCGCGAGATACACCATTCGGTGGTGATGATGATCCCGCAGGGGTGGGGGGCCAAGTATCCGATGGGGCCGGACCTTCGCGGATTCTTCGACTACCACGCCGGCATGATGGAACCCTGGGACGGACCCGCCGCGATAGCCTTCACCGATGGAAGATACATAGGAGGGCTTCTCGACCGCAACGGCCTGCGCCCGGCCAGATACACGGTCACCGACGACGGCCTCATGGTCTTCGCCTCGGAAACCGGGGTCCTCGACTTTCCACCGGAAAAGATACGGGAGAAGGGCGCGCTGCGGCCAGGGCAGATAATTCTTGTCGACACCGTGCAGGGGCGGGTGATGAAGGACACCGAGATAAAGATGTCGCTCGCGAGGAAGCAGCCATACCGCCGCTGGGTGGAGGAGAACAGGATAAACATATACGGCCTCTTCGACTCGGTCGCACCGATGAAGGCCGATTCGGCGACTCTCAGGATGCGCCAGCGCCTCTTCGGCTACACGCGGGAGGACGAGAGGACGATTCTCTCGGCGATGGCAACCACCGGCCAGGAGCCGAGGGGCTCGATGGGATCCGACCAGCCCCTGGCGGTGTTCTCCGAGAACCCCCAGCTTCTATACTGGTATTTCAAGCAGATGTTCGCGCAGGTCACGAATCCGCCGATAGACCCGACCCGCGAGGAGCTCGTGATGACGCTGATGACGCTTATCGGCAATCCCGATTCGATATTGACGGAGACGCCGAGGCATGCGAGGTTGATCAAGCTGCGCCATCCGATACTGTCCAACGAGGACCTGGAGCGCATGTGCAAGCTGCCGCTGGACGACTTCCGGTCGAGCGAGCTCCATGCCGGGTTCAAGGCTGGCGGTGGCGCTTCCGGGCTTGCCGCCGCGCTCGAGGGATTGTGCGAGGGCGCGACAAAGGAGGTTCTTCAGGGCGCGCGCATGATAATCCTCTCCGATCACGGACTTCCCCCTGACATGGCGCCCATTCCGATGCTTCTTGCAGTGTCCGCAGTGCACCAGCGCCTGCTTGCGAAGGGGCTGAGGACCAGCGTCGGCATCATCGTGAAGACTGGCGAGGCCCGGGAGGTGATGCACATGGCTCTGCTGCTGGGATACGGAGCGTCGGCGATAAACCCCTATCTGGCCTTCGAGACTCTGGCCGACATGGCCTCCGGCGGAAGGCTTGACAGGAAGATGCTCGTGGTGGAGGCGATAGACAACTACGTCCACGCCCTCTGCAAGGGGCTTCTGAAGATAATGTCCAAGATGGGCATATCGACTCTGCGCAGCTACCGCAACGCCCAGATCTTCGAGGCGATAGGGCTCCAGAAGGCGCTGGTGGACAAATATTTCGAGGGGACTCCCACGCGGATAGAGGGGATAGGTCTTGAAGAGATAGCCGCCGAGGCGGACGCCCGCCACAGTTCGGCATTCCAGACTGATCCGGCCGACTCGCAGGTGCTCCCATGCGGAGGGCAGTACAAGTTCAGGATGGACGGAGAGAGGCACATGTGGACGCCGCGCAGCATAAGCCTGCTCCAGCGGGCGACCCGCGAAAATCGCAAGGACCTATACGACGCCTTCGCCGAGGAGATCAACGTTCAGAAGGACAGGATATGCACCATACGCGGGCTTTTCAGGATAAGGTTTGCCAAGAAGGCCATTCCCCTCGGCGAGGTCGAGCCGGCCTCCGAGATAGTCAGGAGATTCGCCACCGGGGCGATGTCGTTCGGCTCCATAAGCAGGGAGACGCACGAGACCCTCGCGATCGCCATGAACCGCCTGAAGGCGATGAGCAACAGCGGGGAGGGAGGAGAGGATCCGGAAAGATACAAGCCCATGCCCGGGGGCGACAGCCGTTGCAGCGCCGTGAAGCAGGTGGCGAGCGGACGCTTCGGCGTCACGATCGAGTATCTGGTCAACGGCAGGGAGTTGCAGATAAAGGTCGCGCAGGGGGCGAAGCCGGGAGAGGGCGGGCATCTTCCCGGGCACAAGGTGAACAAGGAGATAGCCAGGGTGAGGCATTCGACCCCCGGAGTGACACTGATATCTCCGCCGCCGCACCACGACATCTATTCGATAGAGGATCTCGCCCAGCTCATATACGATCTGAAGAACGCCAATCCGGACGCCAGGATATCGGTGAAGCTGGTCTCCGAGTTCGGCGTCGGGACTGTGGCCGCCGGAGTCGCGAAGGCGCACGCGGACATGATATTGATCAGCGGATACGACGGCGGCACCGGGGCCGCCCCCCTCTCCTCGATAAAGCATGCGGGAGCTCCCTGGGAGCTCGGTCTCGCGGAGACCCAGCAGACCCTGGTCCTCAACGGCCTGCGCAGCAGGGTCAGGCTCCAGGCCGACGGCCAGATGAGGACTGGCCGCGATGTGCTTGTCGCCGCGCTTCTCGGCGCTGAGGAGTTCGGCTTCGCCACGGCGCCGCTGGTCGTCTGCGGATGCGTCATGATGCGCAAGTGCCACAACAACACCTGTCCGGTCGGAGTCGCGACGCAGGATCCCGAGCTGCGCAAGCGTTTCAGCGGCAGGCCCGAATACATAGAGAACTACTTCACGATGGTGGCCGAGGAGCTTCGCGGATACATGGCCCGCCTGGGGGCCAGGAGGCTCGACGATCTCGTTGGAAGGAACGATCTGCTGGAGATGGACGATGCCGTCGGCTTCTGGAAGGCGAAGGGCGTTGACCTTTCGCGCATACTCCAGCGCTCGAGCGCCACGAACGAGCAGGCGCGCTGCACTATCACCCAGGACCACGGACTGGAGAAGGCGCTGGACCTGAGCCTTCTCGGGAAGATAGGCGACGCGATAGAGAAGAGATCGAAGCTGTCCATAGACTCCCCGATCAGGAACATCCACCGGACCGTCGGGACGATGATAGCCGGCAGGATAGCCAGGCTCCATGGCTTGAAGGGCCTGCCCGAGGACAGCATCACGCTGAACTTCAAGGGCTCCGCCGGGCAGAGCTTCGGGGCCTTCGCCGCGAAAGGGATGCGGCTGAATCTGGAGGGCGACGCCAACGACTATGTCGGAAAGGGGCTTTCGGGCGCGAGGATAGTCATCAAGCCCCCGCAGGGCACCAGATTCATGGCCTCCGACAACATCATAGCCGGCAACGTGATACTATACGGCGCGACGAGCGGCGAACTATATATAAACGGCCAGGCCGGAGAGAGATTCGCCATAAGGAACAGCGGCGCATGCGCGGTCGTCGAGGGCGTCGGCGACCACGGTTGCGAATACATGACCGGCGGGCGCGTGGTCGTCCTCGGGCGCACGGGCGTGAACTTCGGCGCCGGGATGAGCGGAGGAATAGCCTACGTCTACGACGATTCGGGGCTGTTCGACGACCGATGCAATCTCGGCACGATAGACTTGGAGCTGGTCTCGGGCGGCCGCGAGGAGAACGAACTGCGCTCGATGATCGAGAGGCACGTCCTCCACACCGGCAGCGAGAAGGCGAGGCGCATCCTGGACGACTGGGAGTCGAGCCTGCCATACTTCATCAAGGTGCTGCCGACGGAATACAGGAAGGTCCTCGGGCAGATGAGCGCCGACGATCTGGCCGTGGAAAGAAAGGAGCAGGAGAATGAGTAGCAAGGATAGAGCTTTCATGGAGGTCCCCCGCAGGGATGCCGGATACCGCAGGCCGGAGGAGAGGCTGAAGGACTTCTCGGCGGTGGAGCTTCGCCCCGGCGAGAACCATGTCCGCGAACAGGCGATGCGCTGCATGGACTGCGGAGTTCCGTTCTGCCATGGATACGGATGCCCCCTCTCCAACGTGATTCCCGAGTTCAACGACCACGTCTTCAACGGACGCTGGAGGGAGGCTTGGGAGATACTTTCCACCACAAATCCATTCCCGGAGTTCACCGGAAGGATATGCCCCGCGCCATGCGAGGCATCATGCGTGGCGGGAATAAACGGCGACCCGGTGGCGATACGCCAGATCGAAATGGCCGTCGCGGAGAAGGCCTTCGAGGAGGGTTTCATAAAGGCGAGGAACATGGAAAGGCGCCGCAAGGAGAGCGTCGCGATAGTCGGATCGGGCCCGGCCGGGCTCGCCGCCGCATGGCGGCTGAACCGCGCAGGCTTCAACGTCATCGTCTACGAGGACTCCCCCAAGGCCGGCGGCATCCTCAGATATGGAATCCCCAGCTTCAAGCTCGAGAAGTGGATGGTGGACCGCAGGATAAAACTCATGGAGGAGGAGGGAATACACTTCGAGACCGGAGTCGAGATAGGCAAGGACATATCGTCGCGCTATCTGCACAGCAGGTTCGATGCAGTAATCCTCGCCGGAGGGGCCCGCGAACCGCGCGACCTCGGCGTCCCCGGACGGGAGCTCAAAGGCATCCATTTCGCCATGCCGTTCCTGGTCCAGCAGACCCGCCTCCTCGACGGGGAGCGCATCCCGGACGACAGGATAATCTCCGCGAAGGGGAAAAATGTGGTCGTGGTAGGTGGCGGCGACACCGGCGCGGACTGCGTTGGGACTTCGTTGCGCCAGGGCGCGAAAGGCGTGGTGCAGCTCGAGATACTTCCCGAGCCCCCGCGCATGCGCCCGCCCCAGACACCATGGCCCGAATGGCCAGCCATCCTGAGGGAGTCCAGCAGCCACAAGGAGGGAGGGAGCCGGATATGGTCTGTCTCCGTCAAGAGAATCGAGGGGGATTCCTCCGGATCCGCAAGGAAAATCCACGCTGTGAAGGTGAGCTGGGAGAAGAACGATTCCGGCGCGGTCGTCCCGGCCGATGTCCCGGGTTCCGGTTTCACCCTCGACGCCGAGCTCGTCCTGCTCGCAATGGGATTCGTGGGCCCCGGAAAAAACAAGTATGTGGAGGAACTCGGACTTGCGCTTGACAAAAAAGGCTTTATAGTTCGCGACTCCAGAAACATGACCACCGTCCCACGCGTCTTCGTGGCTGGCGACATGACCCAGGGGGCGTCCCTGGTCGTAAGAGCGATGGCCGACGGCATTGGATGCGCTGGATCGGTGATGAAATTTCTGGGGGAAAAATGATTCACGAGACGGACCACCCGAGGGAGGAGTGCGGCCTTTTCGGGATATACGGGCGCAACGGCGCCTCGTCCGTCATCTACAAAGGCCTTTTCTCCCTGCAGCACAGGGGGCAGGAGAGCGCCGGAATTGTCGTAAGCGACGGCGAGAAGATCAATTCGGTGAAGGGGCGCGGGCTCGTGAACGAAGTCTTCGGCCGCCACAACCTTTCCTCACTCGAGGGGACTCTCGGAATCGGGCATGTCCGCTACTCGACCACCGGATCGAGCAGAATACAGAACATCCAGCCTCTCGTAGTGGAATGCGTGGACGGAATCTGGGCCGTCGCACACAACGGCAATCTCGTCAACGCCGCGGAACTCCGCTTGAAATACCAGAACGCAGGGGCGATATTCCAGACCAGCACCGACAGCGAGGCGCTGGTCCATCTGCTCGCCGACCCGCAGTATAGAATGCAGCCCAGGCGCGTCGAACGCGCTCTCGCAGGCCTCAAGGGGGCCTTCTGCTTCCTACTCATGAACAAGTCCTCGGTGATGGCCGCGCGCGACCCCAACGGGTTCCGGCCTCTCTCCATAGGCAGGCTTGGCGACGGGTGGGTCTTCGCCAGCGAGACATGCGCGATCGCGCAGACAGGTGCGGAGTTCGTGCGGGACGTCCTCCCGGGAGAGCTGGTCGTGGCCGACGAGAACGGGCTGCGCAGCTCCTTCTTCTCGGAAAGCGAGCCGCATGGCCTCTCCCAGTGCGTCTTCGAGATGGTATATTTCGCGCGCCCGGACAGTGTCGTCTTCGGCAGGAACGTCCACGAGACGAGGGTCGAATACGGGATGCGCCTGGCGAAGGAGCATCCGGTGGATGCCGACATAGTCATACCAGTTCCGGACAGCGGCAACTCGGCCGCGCTCGGCTTCGCCAGACAGAGCGGAATCGCGCTCGACTTCGGGTTCATAAGGAACCACTACATAGGAAGGACGTTCATAATGCCCTCGCAGGACGACCGCAGCGAGGGAGTGGACCTGAAGCTGTCCGTCCTGAAGGAGGTCGTGGCCGGCAAACGGATCGTAGTGGTGGACGACTCCATCGTAAGGGGCACCACGGTCAGAAAAAGGGTGGCACGCCTTCGTTCCGCCGGCGCCAGGGAGGTCCACGTCAGAGTCTCATGTCCGCCATGCGCGCATCCATGCTTCTTCGGAATAGATTTCCCCACGCGCGAGGAGCTCATAGCGTCCATGCACAACGTGGAGCAGATACGCAAGTTCATCGAGGCCGACTCCCTCGGCTATCTCAGCGTTGACGGACTGCTCGCGCCCTTCAAGAACAAGGATTTCTGCACTGCGTGCTTCACCGGGAATTATCCCGTGTCGGTGGATGGCGCCCACCTCAAGGACCAACTCGAGAACAATTCATGCGTCCATCATGAGACGCATCAAGAACCGGGGAGAAGACATTGAAAAGACACACCAAGCATATTTTCGTGACGGGAGGAGTGGTATCCTCGCTCGGAAAAGGCCTCACAGCAGCCTCCATAGCCCTGCTTCTCGAGAGGAGAGGCTAC
>CAZGJP010000012.1:6131-20216 GCA_964526605.1 uncultured Lentisphaera sp. | reverse complement strand
CGGAAAAATGTTCCCGGAGGTCTGGACATGAGCCTGGACAAGCTTCGCGCCAGGATAGACGCGATAGACGAGAAGATAGTCGAACTTCTGAACAAGCGCTGCGATGTCGTCGCCGAGGTTGGCAGGACGAAGATGCGGACGGACAGGAAGATATACGTTCCCGAGAGGGAGAAGTTCGTTTTGGACAGGTTGGAGAAATTCAACAAAGGCAAGCTGCCGTCCAAGGCTCTCCGCGCGATATACCGGGAGATAATGTCAGCATCGATCGCCCTCGAGAAGCCTTTGCATGTCGCGTATTTCGGCCAAAAGGCGTCTTTCACGCATCTTGCCGCCTACGCCAAGTTCGGCCATGCTGTCGAATACGCCTCGAAGGCGGCGATCTCGGACGTCTTCAACGATGTTGATGCCGAGCGTATAGACTACGGTGTGATTCCGATAGAGAACTCCACCGAGGGGGTTGTCAACCACACCCTTGACATGCTGATGAACTCATCCGTGAAGATATGCGCCGAGATAAACATGCGCATACATCAGTGCCTGATGTCCAGGCATCCTCTTTCGAAGATAAGGAAGGTCTACGGACATTCGCAATGCTTCGGGCAGTGCCGGCTCTGGTTGCAGGAACATCTTGCGGGAGCCGAGAATGTCGAGGTGTCGAGCACGACAAAGGCGGCCGAACTTGCGGCCCGGGAGAAGGACAGCGCAGCAATAGCAAGCCTGATGGCGGCCAAGATATATGGCCTGAAGCCGCTAGCCAGCCAGATAGAGGACAATCCATACAACACCACCAGATTCCTTGTCATCGGGAAACAGGAGCCCAAGGCTACTGGAGACGACAAGACGTCGGTCTGCTACGCCGTGAAGGACAGGGTTGGAGCGCTCTACGACAGCCTCGTGCCCTTCAAGAAGAACGGCATTACGCTGACGATGATCGAGAGCCGTCCATCGCGCAGGAAGAACTGGGAATATTTCTTCTTCGTGGACCTCAAGGGTCATATCAGCGAAATTCCTCTTTCGAAGGCGGTCGCCGAGCTTGGCGAGATGTGCCAGTTCGTCCGGATACTCGGCAGCTATCCGCAGTCGAAGGAAGTCATCTAGCGATTTTGCTCCAGACGAACTTATTCACCCAATCCGCCGGAGGATTTTTCGCGATCTATCAGAATGAATCAACGGAGGCATGCAAATGACGAAGCGGGGCAAGAAGACATATGATGCGGATTCCTATTCGAGCGTTCTCCCGGAGAAGAGCGTCCATCAGGCGTCGGAGAGGATTTTCCACAGGGGCGGGTTCGAATATGACGAGGTTGTGGGTGCGGGTGCCGCTGTGCTCAATGGCGCCCGGCTTCATATGAAGTTGAAGCTTGCATCCGGTTCGAGCGCGTCGTTTTCTGTGGAAGTCCTTTCCGCGGATGTCCTGCGCCTCAATTTGACGTTGGAAGAATCGTCGGAGATGGAGAAGACAAGCGACATGCTCGTGCCGTTCAAGGGCAGGATTCCGGGGATTGCCTTGAAGCAGGGAGAATCTTCGATGGAGTTTTCCTTCGGCAGGAAGACCCTTGTTGTGGATAAGTCGCCGTTCGTCCTGAGGATCGTGGAAAAGGGAAAGGACGAGCCAATTTTCAAGACCGAGAACTATCCATTGGCCGGCAAGCCGCTGGTGGGCGCGCTTGGATTCCGCCGGGCGAAGAGGCCGGACACGATGACGGCCCATCCGAATCCGGAACCTTATCTGAGTTGGAGCATAAGGAACGGCGAGCGGTTCTTCGGGCTCGGCGAGAAGTGGAACAAGGTGGAGAAGAGTTCGACCCGGGCCACGATCTGGGCGTCCGACACCTGCGGATCGAACTCCAACGACATGAGCTACAAGTCCATTCCGTATCTTCTTTCGACGGCGGGCTGGGGGATATTCCTGCACAGCTCCTTCAGGTCGAACTGGGAGATAGGAGATTTTTCCTACGTCTCGGGCTCCTGCCACACCGAGGACGACAAGCTCGATGCATTCCTTTTCTTCGGAAGGGGATTGAAGGATCTGATAGGGAAATACACGGAGCTCACCGGACGTCCGAACATGATCCCGAAATGGGCGCTTGGGGTGTGGATTTCGCGCTGCATGTACGAAAAGCAGTCCCAGGCCGAGGAGGCGATGGACGGATTCCGCCAGCGTGGAATTCCAGCCGACGTGGTCCACCTCGATCCTCTCTGGATGAGGACACACTATTATTTCAAGATAGGTGTCGACGCCTGCGATTTTGTCCGCAACGACGCGGCTTTTCCGGATCTGCCCGGACTTTGGAGGAAGTGGAGGAGGAACGGATTCAAGACCTGTCTCTGGGTGAACCCGTATCTTCCCGAGGGATCCGAGGCCTATGAATATGCGAAGAGGCACAATTACATTCTCAAATCAAGCAAGGGTGGCTATGCGCGTCTTTCGCATGGAGAGCCCGTTGGCATGGTGGATTTCACGAATCCAGCCGCATGCGGATGGTGGAAGGGATTGATCAAGAGGCAGCTCGAGGATGGGGCGGCGGTGGTCAAGCCGGACTACGGCGACCGCGTCCCGGAGGATGCGATTTTCGCGAATGGCCGGACCGGAAGGGAGCTTCACAACATGTATCTGTTCTGGTTCACGAGAGCCTGCTACGAGGCCTGTCTGGAGGTGCACGGCTACGGGCTCGTATGGCGCAGGGCCGGATACATAGGTTCGCAGCGCTATCCCGGGACTTGGGCTGGCGACACCCGCTCGACCTGGGAGGAGATGCTAGCCTGCATGCGCGGAGGGCTTTCGGCCGGATTCAACGGAGATGCATTCTGGGCCGGGGACATAGGAGGATTTACCGGGCCCGCGCCAAGCCCCGAACTCTACATCCGCTGGTCGCAGTGGGGGCTTCTCTCGCCGCTCGCCCGCTTCCATGGAGCCAATTGTCCACGGGAACCTTGGCATTTCGGTGAAAAGGCCGTTGAAGTTGTGAGGCATTACGCGAAGTTGCGCTACAGGATAATGCCCTATCTGCTAGAGTGTGCGAATGAATCCTGTGCCACTGGCATTCCAATGATGCGCCATATGCATCTGGAGTTTCCGGACGATCCGGGAACGGAATGGATAGACGACCAGTTCATGCTTGGCCCCGACCTTCTTGTCGCTCCGATATTTCTGGAAGGTGCCCGCGGCAGGAAGGTCTACCTGCCAACGGGGTCATGGGTTGAATTCGAGGGAGCGAGAAAACGTCTTGAAGGCGGTCGTTGGCACGAAGTCCCGGCCCCGCTCGAACGAATTCCGATATTCGCACGGTCGGGTGCAAGAATCCCTACCGGATCCGACGTCCAGTTCATACCCTGACAAGACGATTGGAATGAATCATAAGAAACATGGTCTGAGTCGTCCGTAAGTGGTCGGTGGAGATTTGTCTTATGGGCTCCAGGTCATGCCCAGGTTGAAATGGAAGCGGAGTTTTCTGTCGAAGTTTTTCTGCTTTGAGTTCTTCACGACCGGATATGCGAGGTCGAGCTTGACCGGCGCGTTGAAGTATGGCAGTTTGATGCGAAGGCCGTAGCCTGCGCCGACGTTTATTTCGTCGAACGCCATGTCCCATGATCTGCGCCACACCCCGCCAGCGTCAACGAAGACGGCACCCCGGACGAAGTCGTATATTGGATGCGTGAGCTCGATGTTTCCTATCATCATGGACTCTCCGCCGTAGGGGTCCTCGTTGGAGTCTATGGGGGAAATCTCCCTGTAGGGGAAGCCGCGGACCGTGTCTCCGCCGCCGAGGAAGTATCTGTCGTAGATGGGCGCCAGCTTTCCGCCGTCGCCGAATCTGTCTATCTGTCCGATCTTCAATCCGGTATGGACTGTGAACAGGTCGTCTATGAAGGAGTAGTAGTTGCTGCCTTGGAGTTCGATGCGGTATGTGTTGACGGAAGCTCCGAATATCTTGGAGTTGAGTTCGCCGAGTGCGGAGAGGAGGTATCCGTTCTTCGGGTCGAAGAGATTGTCGCGGGTGTCGCGCGCGAGATTGAGGCTGAGCTTGCTTACGGTGTCAGTTCCTTCCTCGTCCTGGAATGTTTCCGACAGGTTGTCGTCCATGTCGTACACCTTCACGCTTGCGATGGTGTATCCGAGGCCGATGCTGGTGAAGTCGTCGAATACTCTCTTTGTTAGCGAGACCTCTCCGCCGAAGGTCCTCTGGCTCCAGTCCTCGTATTCCCTGTCGTGGTAGAATCCGGAGAGATCCAGGCTGAGCGGGATTCCGAACAGCCAAGGCTCCGTGAAGTCGAGGGAGAAGTCGCTTCTCTCTATTCCGTATTGTCCCGCGAGACGGAGTCTCTGGCCGCCGCCCGTGAACCAGTTGTATGGGTCGAGGAGGTCGAAGTTGCTCTGGCTCAATTCGATGGTGCCAACGAGGCTGTCGGTGTCGGAGAATCCGCCGCCTATGGCGAATTTCGCGGTGTCCTTCTCCTCCACGTTTATCTCGACGTCCTTCATGGAGGGGTCTGGGACTCGGACGGTGACGGCGTCAACCTTCTCGAAGTAGTTCATGCCCATGAGTCGCGCCTTGCTGGTCTCGACCATGTCCGGGTTGACCGGGTCTCCGGGGTGTATGGCAAGCTCTCTTCTTATCACGTGGTCCTTGGTGTTGACATTGCCCGAGATATTCACGTCGCGGACGGTGTATGGCGAGCCCTCGCCTATCTTGTATTCGATGTCCACGGTTGCGGATTCGAACTTTGGTGAGCGTATTGCCTCGCAGACGAAGTCGGCGTAGCCGAGGGGCGAGTACTTGCCTTTTATCGTCTTTATGTCCTGCTCCTCGATTCGGCTGTCGAATTCTGCGCCCTCCACGAGCTTGAGCAGCGGGGTCAGCTCATCGGAGGAGAACTTGGCGTTGCCCGACAGCGTTACTTTTCCGACCTTGTATGGGCGACCCTCGTCGAGGTTGAAATGGATGTCCACCAGTTCCGGATCTCCGGTGACTTCCTTTACCTCCACGTTCTTGACGTTGAAGTCGAGATAGCCTTTGTGCCAGTATAGCTCCCTTATCCTCAGCTTGTCGTTGTCAAGCTCTTCCTTGGAGTATAGCCCCGTGTTGAGCACCCAGCTCCACAGGGAGTAGTATGTGCCGATGGAGTTCTTAAGTTTCCACGAGGAATACACGGTGTTGCCGGAGAAGGAGACGGAGTTCACCTCGAGCCGGAGGTTTTCGGTTATCTCTATCTTCAGGTTCACGCTGTCTTCCCCGGCATTCTCCACGGAATGGGTTATCACCGCCGAGTTGTATCCCTTCTCCTCGTAGAACTTCCTTATCGCGGACAGCGATTCTCCCAGTTCCTTGTCGTTCAGGATGCTGTCGGGCTGGATGGTGAGCTTTTCCTTGAGCTCTCCTTCGGAATACTTCTTGTTGCCGGAGAACACTATGCTTTTGACTCTCGGCTTGGAGACGGTTTTTATGGTTATCTCGATTCCGCCGTCCTTCTCTACGGTTTCGGCGACGATGTCGGAGAATCTTCCCGTCGAGAAGAGGCGCTTTATGTCCTCGTCGAGAGTCTTCTGGTCGAAATTAGATCCTGTCTTCGACTGCAGGTTGTAGCCGAGGAACTGCTCGGGGAACTGGTATCCCTTCTGGACGAAGTTCAGCTTGGTGATTTCGGCGGCGGCCAGTGTCGAGGCCAGACATGCCATTGAGCATGCGGCCAGGATCAACCCGGAACAAAAACGAAATCCTACCCCCAAAAACGCTTTCAATTTTTCAATCCTGGGTTTTATTTTGCAAAACCATGAATATACGCTGGATTCCATTCAAATCAAACCGGTTTCGGGGCGAACGGAAAACACCCTGTGTTCAGATCGCCTTTGCCGAACTTTCATTCTGCTGGACTGGAACGATCTTGCCTGCCGGACCGAATATGTTGCCGTATTTAGTCTCGTTGAGTGCCTCGGTGTAGGCTGATATCTTCGTGTAGGTGCTGCAGGGGTCTATGGTGGGGTCTATGCAGTCTCCATCTAGGACGAGGAGCGGAATTTTCGCCTCGGCGAGGTTCTCCCTCAGGAGCTTGATGAAGCAACTGTCGGCCATGGAGCATCTTCCGAACATGTGGTTGTAGAGGATGCAGCCGTTGAGTCTTCCCTTTATGGACGTGTTGATCACGTGGCTCACGCGCAGGTGGGGGTCGAGGAATCCTACGGTGAGAAGCTTTCTTGCGAGGGAGCGGTAGGGGTCTTCGGGGTTCAGCGGCTCCCAATCGACGAAGTTGACTTCCTCGAATACTATTGGAGCGGAACATTGCACCTCGATGAAGTCGAGCAGCTTGGAGTCGTAGAACGGAGGAAGGTGCAGCCATATGATGCGGTGGGTGTCGTCTATCTTGACGGACTTGCCGATCTTCTCTATTCTGGTCTCGAGGTCCTCCAGGAAGTTCTTCTGCAACTGGACGAACTCCCTTTTGCCCCAGAGCTGCGAGAACATGGAAGCGAAATAGACCGCGTCGGTTCCGCGTATGAGCGGAGGGGAGCTGAGTCTGAGTTCGTTGCATCGCATGGCTATCGCCCTGGCCTCGTTGGATAGCTCGCAGGCCTCGGCGAGCCGTTCCGGGTCCATGCTGATTCCGGTTGCCTTTTCGAGGCGGAAGACGGACTCCTCGAGGCCTTCTGCGATGTTCTCAAGCGAGGCGTTGTCCTCTATCACCGGGGTGTGGAGGGAGTAGAAATTGCTGGTGATTCCGTATGCCTTGGCGAGGTCCCTGAATATTCTTTCTCCCTGCTGGCAGGGTTCGGAAGTGGAGACGATGAAGGCGGGTTTTGGAAGTTCGACTCCCTCGACTATCCTCAGGAAGGAGCAGGTCTCCGCGGAAAATCCCTTGTAGCCGGCGTTGTCGAAGGCCTTTCGCACCTTCTTCTGGTTCCTCGCATGGAGTGCGGCGTATGTCTCCAGGGTGAGGCTCCTCAGTCCCATCGCATTTAGTATCTCCGACGGGAAGAAGAGATTTCTCCAGACCAGAGGAGCCTTCCTGTTTCCGGAAAAGAATTCCCTCCGCGTAAGGTTGGCGCGTTGCGAGACGCTTTTGAGTTTCTCCGAATCGAAGACGGGCGGCTTCTCTTCGCCGCTGAATGGCAGGTTGCGCCTGAGCATGCAGAATTGACGGGCGAGGACGGCCGCCCCAAGCGCCCCCATCACCCGGTGGAATTCAGGGATTATGATGTTGTTGCCGGTTATCTCCTTGAGATAATAGGCCACGGCCCTGTTCGCCGCAACACCCCCTTGGAAGAGTATGTCGCCCTTGTAGTTGAGGAATATCTCCCCCACGCCCGACATCACCGTCCTGGCCTGGGCCCTGCAGGCGCCAGCTATGATGTCTCCTATAGGGAATCGGTTCTTGAACTTGTTTATAGAGGTCGCGCTGAGAACCGCGCAGACGGAAGAGAACTCCAGGTCGGAATCGTAGTTCACCTTGTCCGCCATCTCTTCCACTGGCACATTGAGCTTCGCCGCGACGCTGTCGAGAAATGCTCCAGTGCCGGCGGCGCATATGCCGCTCATCTTGGACATCCAGAGCCCCATCTGGTCGTTGAAGAGGATAGCCTTGCTGTCCTGTCCTCCGACATCGAGAATGGCCTTGCAGTCGGGATAGTATTGGAGGGCGCCGGCGACATGGGCGGAAATCTCGCTTACGTATTGGTCGTATCTGATGAACTTGCGAAGTTCCTCCACGATCTGGCTGCCGGTGACCACCGTGCCGGCTATCTTCTCGTCCGAAAGCCCTGCGGACGCGAGGAAGTCGCCTATAGTCTTCTTGAGCGCTCCGAGATTGCATTTGCCGCACTCGTGGCATCGTCCCTCGCACACCAGCTTGTCGCTGCGGCCCTCGGCCGGCTTCGTGCGGGTGTAGAGAGAATGCCTCACCTTGCCCTTGTCGCTGAGAAGGACGGCCTTCAGCGTCGTCGAGCCGATGTCTATCCCAAGAAATATCTCAGATGTCATTCTATGATCTGGATTAAAGGGGGAATATAGTCCGCTTTACGGCATTTTACAAGGAAGCGGGGCTTGTTTTTGCGCCCGCCCGATATATTTTCCGGAGATTCAGAAACGGGAACATCGTGCAGGGCGGGCTTTCATGATTTCAAGATACCTGGAGAATGCGGCTAGGAGAAAGGGGCTTCCCCCCGGCTCCGTCATGCTCATAAGCGACGAGCGCTACAGGAAGACGGTGATAAAGAGCATGCATTACGGGGAGGGCTTCTGCGAGGAGAAGGTCCACGAGGACGTCGAGGACGCCTTCAGGCGGCCCGACGGCACCAGGGTCTCGTGGATAAACATAGACGGTCTCCACGACAGTTCGGTAATGACGAGGATTGGCGAGAGATACGACATCCACCCGCTCATTCTCGAGGACATACTCTCCATAGACCCGCGCCCGAAAATAGAGGAATACGACAAGTTCATGTTCATCATCCTCCGCATGATCAGGTTTGACGAGAAGGATTATGCCATCAGCGCGGAGCAGGTGAGCATGATTTTGATGAAGGACATCCTGGTCACCTTCCAGGAGGCCGAGGGCGACGTCTTCGATCTGATCAGGGACAGGATAAGAAACAGCAAGGGCAGGATAAGGAAGATGGGAGCAGACTATCTGGCCTACAGCCTCGTGGATGCGATAGTGGACGGATACTTCGTGGTGTTGGACAAGATAGGCGAGGAGATCGAGGCGATCGAGGACAGTCTGGTAGAGGATTCTCCCGGGAAGGAGGCGCTTATGGACATACACGAGCTGAAAAGGGAGATGATATTTCTCAGGCGCTCCGTCGGTCCGCTGAGGGAGATTCTGTCCGGTCTGCACAGGTCCCACAGCGAATTCATAGGCGACGAGATCATGATGTATTTCAAGGACTCATACGACCACACCGTCCAGGTGGTGGAGACGATAGACACCTTCAGGGAAATGCTGTCGAGCATGCACGATGTGTATTTGTCGAGCATAAGCAACAAGATGAACCAGATAATGAAGGTTCTGACGATCATCTCGACGATATTCATTCCGCTCACGTTCATTTCCGGGATATACGGGATGAACTTCCATCCGGACGCCTCGCCATTCAACATGCCCGAACTGAACTGGAGATACGGGTATTTCGCCGTTCTCGGGATCATGATGGCGGTCGCTCTCTGCATGCTAGCGTTCTTCAGGAAGAACAAGTGGATATGAACAAGGATTCCGCCGAAAAACACAGGGGAGAACAAATGCCGTCTCATGCGAAAAAGGAAATCTTCGACGTGTCGAAGCAGATATGGGAACAGAAATACAGATATAGGGGTTCCCGCAAGGGGATGCCCGAGGACAGGACTGTGGAGGACAGTTTGGCGCGTGTGGCCAGGGCGGCAGCCGCGCCTGAAAAGAACAAATCCGAATGGACCGGCAAATTCCTTGACATCCTCCATGATTTCCGATTTCTTCCCGGGGGAAGGATAATATCCAACGCCGGAACGGAGCGCCAGACGGTGACCATGTTCAACTGCTACGTGATGAACACGATAGAGGACTCCATCGAGGGGATATTCGACACCGTCAAGGAGGCTGCGCTCACTCAGAAGCAGGGTGGCGGGGTTGGATTTGATTTCTCCACTCTGCGCCCTGCCGGCTCCCACATCAAGGGTTGCGAGGCGAGCTCTTCCGGCCCGATAAGCTTCATGCAGGTCCTAGACTCCACATGCAGGACGATAATGAGCGCAGGACAGCGGCGCGGCGCGCAGATGGGCGTGATGCGATGCGACCATCCAGACATAATGGACTTCATAGCGGCAAAGAGGAAGAACGCCTCTCTCCAGATGTTCAATCTATCCGTCGCCGTGACCGACAAGTTCATGCGGGCGCTGAAGAAGAACGAACCATGGGAGCTGGTTTTCAATGGTGAAGTGAAAAGGACGGTCCACGCGGTCGAACTCTGGGAGCACATTATGCGCTCGACATACGACTTCGCGGAGCCGGGCGTCGTATTCATAGACCACATCAACCAGATGAACAACCTTCGCTACTGCGAGGAGATAAGGGCGACAAATCCCTGCGTGACAGCGGACACATGGGTCCATGGTCCGGAAGGACCAGGTAGAGTCTCAAACCTAGTAGGAAGGACGATCCGATGCAGGGTCGATGGAAAGGATTTTCCGTCAAAGACGGGATTTTTCAAGAGCGGAAGGAAGCAGATTCTGAAACTGGTATCGAAGGAGGGATGCTCCATCCGCCTGACATGCGAACATCCTCACCGCAAGGTTCTGCGAATTTCGCGAAATTCAGTTGTGTCCGAATGGGCGGAGGCAGGATCCCTGCGCAAGGGGGACAAAATAATGCTCAACAACCACCGTGGCAACACCGAATGGAAAGGCGGAGGGAGCTGGGACGAGGGATACCTCATGGGACTTCTAATTGGAGACGGAACTGTCAAGGCCGACAAGACCGTCCTGTCGGTATGGCCGAAGATCCCCCGGAACGATGGCATTATGGAGCAGGCGATGAAATCGGCGAGGAAGTTTGGATGCAGGCGCGATTTCAAGGGTTGGCTGAAGGTCGCCGGACGAAGCGAGTTCCGGCTTTCGTGCGCGGGGCTTGCGAATCTCGCGAAAAGGCTGGGAATGCGCCAGGGGCGGAAGGCCATTACGGACGAGATGGAGAAATCATCGAGTGATTTCTGCCGGGGGCTGCTGCGGGGCCTCTTTGATTCCGACGGCTCCGTGCAGGGTAACCAGCGCAAAGGAGTATCCATAAGACTTTCCCAGTCCGACCTCGGAGTTCTCCAAGCCGTCCAGAGGATTCTGCTTCGGCTTGGAATAGTCACGACCATCTATCGGAACAGGAGAAGCGCCGGAAAATCACTCCTGCCGGACGGAAAAGGATCGAAGAAGCTCTACCCGACCAAGGCGCAACATGAGCTTGTAGTATCTGGCGACAACATAGTCGAATTCGCCCGCAGGATAGCCTTTTCCGACCGTGGCAAGGGAGATAAGCTCCGCGCGAAAATCGCGGAATATCGGAGAAGTCTAAATCGCGAGAACTTCGTAGTGGAGATATCGGAGATTTCGAAGGACGGAATAGAGGATGTCTACGATGTCGAAGTCCCGGGGGCGAACTCGTTCGACGCGAATGGATTCCTTGCACACAACTGTGGTGAACAGCCCCTGCCTCCCTACGGTGCATGCCTGCTGGGGTCGGTAAATCTCACCCGCTTCGTGAAGGCGCCTTTCAGCAAAAACGCGTCGGTGGACTACTCTGGCGTTGAAAGGACGGCCAGAACCGCCGTCCGTCTGCTCGACAACGTGATAGAAATAAGCCGCTTTCCGCTAGAGGCGCAGAAGGCCGAGGCCCGCAGGAAGCGCAGGATGGGAATAGGCATAACCGGACTTGCGGACGCCTTCTGCATGCTCGGAATGAGATACGGGGACAAGGCTTCCCTTGAGACGGCCGGCGACATCATGCGTGCGATAACCTTCTCGGCATACGAGGAGTCCTGCGCCCTGGCGCGGGAGAAGGGGACCTTCGAGCTCTTCTCCCCGGACAAGTATCTGCGGTCGGAATTCCTCAAGGTCCTGCCCGCCGGACTGAGGAACGACATCCGCCGGTCCGGAATGCGGAATTCGCATCTGACGTCAATCGCTCCGACGGGCACGATCAGCCTCCTGGCTGGCAACATATCCAGCGGCATAGAGCCCATATTCGCGCTGAAGTACAAGAGGAAGATAAGGACTGGCGCAAGGGACGAGAACATGACGGTGGATGTCTACGACCACGCATACATGAAATACACGGAGTCCCGCGGAGGGGACAAGCTTCCGGACTTTTTCGTGACATCTGACGACATTCCGCCGGAGGACCACATCGGGATGCAGGCCGCCCTGCAGAAATACGTGGACAGCTCGATATCGAAGACCATAAATGTGCCGGCCGACTTCCCCTACGAGAAATTCAAGGAGATATACCGGAAGGCATACGACATGGGGTTGAAGGGATGCACCACCTTCCGACCGTCGGAGCATATAACCGGTGTGCTCATAAAGGACGACAATAAAACGGTGCAGAAACCGGTCAATGGCGTTGCGCTGGCCTCGCAGGTCCATCTGCCGCGGCCAACCGAGCTGGAGGGGACAACCTACAAGATAAAGACGCCGCTGTCTTCCGAGGCGATCTATCTGACGATAAACGACATCGTAGAGGAGAACTGCAGGAGGCGCCCATACGAGTTGTTCATCAACACCAAGAACCTCCAACACTTCAGTTGGATCGTCGCGATGACCCGCCTGATATCGGCGGTCTTCAGGAGGGAGCCGGATCCGAGCTTCCTGGTCGACGAGCTCAAGAGCATATACGACCCGAACGGAGGATATTTCTCGGAGGGAAAATACGTCCCATCGTTGGCGGCCGACATTGGATTCGTGATAGAGAAGCATCTGATAAAGCTGGGCATGATGCAGGCGAAAGCTCCCGCGAAAGCGGCTACGAAGGAAGACAAGGCGACGAAGAAGGACGGTGATGGAGGGGGCAGGAAGCTCGCCTTCTGCCCGCAATGCAACCAGCCGTCGCTGTACAGCGAGGAGAACTGCCTGAAATGCCTCTCGTGCGGCTACAGCAAATGCTCATGAGGAACTGCGCGGACCGGAGTCGTGCAATTTCCCGCGGCAGACAATAAAAAACGAGGAGAGATGATATGGGAAAAGGTGCGTACCAGAACATAGTCCTCACCCTGCTATTGCTGCTTTTCGCCGCCTTCGCATTCATCCAGACGAGGAACGTGGATCTGATGAGGCTCAGGCTCGAGAAGGTATCCGACGATATCCGCGCGATGGAGTCGCGCGTGAATCAGGTTCTGATCGCGACAAAGGATTCCCCTTTGAGCCGACGCGTGGCTGACGCTCCGGGGGAAGTATCCGTCCCCGCGAAAATCGCGAACCTCCAGTTCTACGATCAGAACGCGCTTCCCGGGGGCGGGATCACGACGGCCGTCAGCTCCGAGACCAAGAACATGAACTATCTGGTCAACAACGAATCTTTCGTCTCGACGATATACTCCTACTGCATGGATTCGCTGACGGAGAGGAATCTGGAGCGTCAGGAGATTTTCGAGCCGAAGCTGGCCGAGAGCTGGGAGGTTTCCGAGGACAAGCTTGTCTACACGATACGCATCAGGAAGGGTGTGCTCTGGCACGATTTCAAGGATCCGGCAAGCGGAAGGGAGTGGAAGGACGTGGAGGTGACCGCGGACGACTTCGCATTCTATCTGGACGTGGTGAAGAACGAGGATGTGGACTGCGCGCCGACGAGAAGTTATTTGCAGGACATTGACCGCATCGAGGTGCTCGACAGATACACGTTCAAGGTGTTCTGGCGCAGGAAATACTTCCTTTCGGAATCCATCACGCTCGGGCTCGACCCCATGCCGAGGCATTTCTACCACGCCTACGAGGGGGCCTTCGACGGGAGGAAATTCAACGACGACCATGAGAGGAACAGGATAATAGTTGGTTGTGGCCCCTACCGCTTCGACCGCTGGGAGAAGGGACAGAGGGTGGTGCTCAAGAAATGGGATAAATACTATGGCAGGGGGCTCGGCGTCATGCCCCCCCTCGATGAAATTTCATACGAAGTGATAAAGCATCCGAACACGCAACTGCAGGCGCTCGTCTCGGAGAAGATGGACCGTATGGGATTCACCCCGGACCAGTGGGTCAACAACACGGACACTCCCGACTTCGACGAGAAGACTGGCAAGCTGAGGAAATACAAATATCCGTCGCGCTCATACAGCTACATTGGCTACAACCTCAGGATGCCGATATTCTCGGACAGGCGCGTCCGCAGGGCGCTCACGCATCTGGTTGACAGGCCGCGCATCCTGAAGGAGATATACTACGGCTTGGGAAGGATATGCACCGGACCGTTCTTCATGGATTCGCCATACCACGACGGGAACATCGCGCCTTATGAATTTTCGCCGGAGAAGGCGAAGTGGCTTCTATCGGAGGCGGGATGGACCGACAGCGACCGGGACGGAATCCTCGACAAGGATGGGAAGAATTTCGAATTCACGATTCTATCCGTGGCCGATCATCC
>CAZGJP010000012.1:0-6121 GCA_964526605.1 uncultured Lentisphaera sp. | reverse complement strand
TGGTTTTGGGGTATAATGGGTGGGGGGTGGGCCCCCAACGAACGGGTAGGTATACAAGAAAATGTTTGGTAGTATTTAGTATTAACGATTATATCCGTGGCCGATCATCCGATACAGCTAAAGATGCTTCCGTTGATAAAGGAGGACATGGCTGCGGCGGGAATTGTAATGAAGATATCGCCAGTGGAGTGGTCGGTCTACGTCCAGCGCCTGGAGAACAAGAACTTCGAGGTCTGCGTTCTCGGCTGGGGTATGGGTTTCGAGAGCGATCCCTACCAGCTATGGCATTCGAGCGAGGCCGAAAAGCCGGCATCCAGCAACCATTGCGGCTTCGCCAACAAGGAGGCGGACGAGCTGATAATGAAGATACGCGAATGCTTCGACCTGCAGGAGAGGATATCCCTCTGCCACAAGTTCCACGCGATAATCCACGAGGAGCAGCCATACACCTTCCTGATAAGTCCCTACAGCCTGGTCGGGCTGAACGCGAAATACCGCAATGTCAGAATATTCTCCAGCGGGATGGAGACGAGGACACTATGGGATGGAAGGCAGGAGAAGACGAGGTGAGCTTGTGGCTGGAACCACACAAACGGGGTGAAACATAAATGAAGAAGAGGAAATCCATCGAAATGCGGGCGGAGAAAATCCTCCGCGGGCTCAGCCTCGAGGAGAAAATATCTCTTCTCGGAGGGGAGAACACGGGGACGAAGGAGATAAAGGGGAAATTCCCGAAGCTTAAGTTCGCCGATGGCCCGGTGGGGGTCCACTGGTGGTGCGAGAAGTCCACCGCCTATCCGGCCCTCATCGCCCTCGCCTCGTCGTTCAATCCGGAACTATCATGGAAAATGGGCCGTGCGCTCGCAAGGGACTGCCGTGCCAGGGGGGTCCACGTCCTCCTCGCCCCGGGCGTGAACATATACCGCTCTCCGCTCTGCGGACGCAACTTCGAATATCTCGGCGAGGATCCCTTCCTCTCCGGAAGAATGGCTGTTGGCTACATCGAGGGGTTGCAGTCCCTCGGCGTGGCGGCGACAGTGAAGCACTACGCCATGAATTTTCAGGAATATGAACGCCACAGGGTCAGTTCCGACTCCGACGAGAGGACGATGCGGGAAATATATCTTCCCGCATTCGAAGCCGCCGTCCGCGAAGCGAAGACTGGTGCGGTGATGACCGCATACAACTTGGTCAATGGACAGCACTGTTCCGAAAACAGTTTCCTGAATCTGGATGTTCTCAAGGGGGAATGGAACTTCGGTGGAGTGATAATGTCCGACTGGTGCTCCACATACAGTGCGGCCGGTGCGGCGAACGGAGGTCTCGACCTCGAGATGCCGACAGCAATCCAGATGAATGCGGAGAAACTCATGCCGCTGATTGAAAAAGGCATCGTGACCGAACAGACGATAGACGACAAGGTCCGAAGAATAATAAAACTTGCTCTTCGCTTCGGATGGTTGGACAATGACCAGAAGGACGATTCGATTCCGCTGGACGATCCGGAGACTGCAGGGGTTGCACTTGACGTGGCCAGGGAAGGCATCGTAATGCTCAAGAACAAGGCCAATCTTCTGCCGCTGAAGAAAGAGAAGACGGGAAAGATAGCAGTGATCGGCTACAACGCCGGGCATCCTGTCATCTGTGGCGGAGGCAGCGCATATACCCCGCCCAATCATGTGAAGACGATCCTCGATGGGGTCAGGGACGAGTGCGGAGGGGGCGGAATGTCGGTGGAATACGAGATTGGATTCGATGAGATGCGCCACCAGAAGGCCATGAACTCGACCGTATTCAAGACGCCTGACGGAAAGGACGGCCTTCTCGGAAGATACCATGGCAACAACAATCTCGAAGGAGAGCCACTCTTCGAAAGGATTGACGCCCATGTTGACTTCCAATGGGGATCCCGGACGCCGGACGACAGGCTCAAGTACAATTCATATTCGGTCCGTTGGAGCGGGAAGCTGGTCGCGACGGCCGACGGTCCGCACGTGTTCTACTACCGCATCCAGGACGGACACTCGACGATAAGGCTCGATGGCAACGTGATCCACGACAGCGGCAACTCGAACATGGTCGTCAACTACGGCCTGCAGACCTTTCACCTCGACCTTGAGATGGGGCGTGAATACGACATCTCGATGGAGTTCAAGAGCCGTGGAGGGTGGTGCGTGATGCAGTTCGGATGCGAGCCGCTTTCGAACGTCGAGGAGGAAAGGCGCAGGGCGGTCGAGCTAGCGAAAGGATCCGACGCGGTAGTCCTCGGGGTCGGCTTCACCTCCGAAAAGGAGGGGGAAGGCAACGACAGAAGCTTCAAATTCGGGGAATACACCGAGAAGCTCATAGAGGAGGTCCTCGATGCAAATCCGGCCACGGTTGTCTGCGTCAACGCCGGAGGAGGATTCGCGATGGACTCCTGGCTGGACAAGGCGAAGGCCATCCTGTTGCTGTGGTATCCCGGGCAGGAGGGAGGGACGGCGGCGGCCGAAATCATATTCGGGAAAACATCCCCGTCGGGCAGACTGCCGATCTCCATTGAAAAGAGGCTCGAGGACAGATCGTCGTTCGGATGCTATCACGACCCGGACAAGGATTTGAGGGTCCAGCTTGCCGACGGAATATTCTGCGGCTACAGGGGTTTCGGCAAGGCGGGCGTCAAACCGCTGTTCCCGTTCGGATTCGGTCTCTCATATTCGAAATTCGAATACGGGAAGCTTAGGCTATCTTCCACCAGGATGAAGAGGCGTGGCAAGATCAAGGCGACCGTCGAGATCCGCAATGCCGGAAAATTCAAGGCGGCGGAAACGGTGATGCTTTTTATACAGGACACGAAATGCTCATATCCGCGCCCCCTGAAGGAATTGAAGGGTTTCGGGAAGATCGAGCTCGGGCCGGGAGAATCCGGAGAAGTCCATTTCAAGATAGACTTCGACTCGCTCAAGTTCTTCGATCCGGACAGGAGGAAGTGGCGGGCGGAAAAAGGAGCTTTCAAGGCTCTGGTGGGACCGAACGCGGAAGAAATCAGGATAGCGGCGAAATTCAAGCTGGACTGAAGGAAGCGATGATGTCGAGCAGCCTGTTCTCTTCATCGGGCAGGGTTATGGCTGTGGCATCCTTGTGCTTGTTTCTGAACCAACTGCGCTGTCTTTTCGCCAGCCCGAGGGTTTCGGATATGATTTCGTCCCGCATCTCTTCGAAGGGGATTTCTCCCGCAAGATGCCGGGCGATGGTCCTGTAGCCGATGGCCTGCCTGGCTGTCGGAGAATTGAGAAGTCCCTTGGCTATCATTCCGCGCGCCTCGTCAATCCATCCCGCGGACAGCATTTGCCCGGTTCTGCGCGTGATTCGCTCCTTCAGATCGTCCCTTGTCCTGTCCAGGACGAAGCAGAGATTGCGAAATTCGCATGTTTTTATCGTCTTTCTTCCAGTTTGCGGTCCCAGTTTTTCCTCCAGGATGAGGATTTCGGCGGCTCTGAGCATCCTTCTCGGGTTCGGGTGGCATCGCTGATACGCGGCGGGGCTTTTATCCAGGAGGAATGCGGCGAGACGTTCGAACCCGTCTTCGCCGGCATATTTGGCCCGGAGTTCTTCCGCCAATCTGGGATCGGCGGGGGGAGGGTCGAGATCGTCTAGAAGCGTCCTCAGGTAGAGCCCGCTACCTCCGACGAAAACAGGAATTTTTCCGCGCAGGCGTATTTTCGATGCGGCCTTTTCGGCCAGCGACTTATATTTGAATGCGTCGAGTCTTTCCGAGACCGGGAGTATGTCCATCAAATGATGGGGGATTTTCCTCCTCTCCTCGGCGGTGGGTTTCGCAGTGCCGATGTCGAGTCCCCGATAGACTTGCATGGAGTCGGCGTTGATTATTTCTCCGCCGATGCGGGAGGCAATTTCAATCGCGAGCGAACTCTTCCCGGTGGCGGTAGGGCCCATGAGAAATATGGAAAGATCTTCAGTTTCCTTTTTCATCGCGTTTCTCCGCGCGGAAGGAGAGGATGACGAGGAGGACCACGCTGACGGTTATCGCACTGTCGGCCACGTTGAATGCAGGCCAGTGCTTTTTCCCCACATAGAAGTCGAGGAAATCCACCACCGAGCCGCGGAATAGCCTGTCGAAGAGATTTCCGGCAATGCCTCCGGCGAGAAGCGACAGCGCGACTTCGGCCGGGAATTTCCCTTCTGAAAGCTTTTTGAAATAGACGGCGAGGAGGGCTAGTGCGATGGCCGCTATTGATGTGAGGAGGATTGGATATTCCGCTAGTATTCCCCACGCCGCGCCCTTGTTCCAGACCAGGACGATGTTGAAGAGGCCGGGGATGACCGGGATGGTTTCCCTGATGGTTCTGAGGACGGCGATCTTGGTCGCCTGGTCGAGGATGAAGACGAGCAGCGCGATGTTGATCGGCGAGAGGATGCCTTTCCAGGCTGCTTCCTGTTTGGAATCGGGGTTCAACGTTCGAGCGCGACCTTTTCCGCTTCCTGTTCGCGCTTTGACTTGCACTTGACGCAGAATCTGGCGTGGGGCTTGACCTCCAGTCTTGCCACTGGAATCTGGCATCCGCAGTCCAGGCATTTGCCATATTCGCCGGAAGAGAGCCTTTCGAGGGCCTCGTCAATCATCTCGAGGTCCTCCATCTCTCCGGACATGATGTCGAGTTCCATGCCGTGGAGAAAGTTGTCGCTCCCGTAGTCCGCGAGGTGGTTGGTCATGGTGCTTGAATGCTCGCCGGTGACGGCTCCCGACGTGAGAGCCTCCTCGGAAAGTATCTGGACCTGTCCTAGTATCTTGGCCCGCATGCCCATTAGCATTTCGTAGTATTTCCTCTTCGATCCCTTCAGGTTGGCGACGACCTGCTTGGATATGGGGGCGACCAATTTGTACTTGACTTTTGTCTTGGCGGCCGGTTTTGCCTTCGCCGCGGGCTTGGCTGGTTTGGCCAAGGGCTTTCCGGCCTTTACCTTTTTCAGAGCGGGCTTCTTGGCCACTTTTGATTTTTCAATTTTCTTCGGAGCCGCTTTCTTCGCTAACGCTTTCTTCTTGTTTTTCGCAGGCATTTGATAATCTCCAAAATAAAGCGATTTGTTTTGAAAGGGCGGAAAATTATCACCCCATCGGACAAAATCAAGCGAAGATGGGCTTTTTCTGCCGTTGATTTTTCCTTTTCAGCAAATAAGGTGAGACTTCGGGCGTTTTTCGGAAAAAAACGGCGAAAAGGATATTTTCATGATAGACATGCACACGCATAGCAATGCCTCCGATGGGTCATTTTCCCCATCCGAGCTTCTCGAAGAGGCGATGAATAGGGGGTTATACGCCTTTGCGCTCACAGACCACGACACGCTTTCAGGTCTTGACGAGTTGGATCGGGCTGCCGCCGGGAAAGGCTATTCCAGGGCCGTTCCCGGCGTGGAGCTGTCCGTCCAGATCGAGGATCATTCCATACACGTATGCGGGCTTTTCGTGGACAGATCATCCGTGGGGCTGCGGAATACACTCGAGTGGACCAGGGAGAGGAGGGATGCCAGGAACGCGAAGATAATCAGGAAGTTCAACGAGCTGGGCTATGATATCCGGATGGAGGACATCCTCAATGTCGCCAAGGGGGAGTCCGTCGGGAGGCCGCATATGGCGAAAATACTGGTTGAGAAAGGCCATTTCAAGAATATCCAGGATGTATTCGACAAACTTCTGAAAAAGGGGGAGTCGGCGTATGTGGAGAGGGAGCTTCCATCGCCGGAGAAGGCTGTCTCGGCCATAAGGGATGCCGGAGGAATCGCGATATGGGCGCATCCGTTCGCAAGGCGAAACATGGACAGGCGCAAGTTCCGCGAAACGCTTTCATACATGAAGGGGGTTGGACTGCAGGGAATCGAAGCATACTACAGCACATATGACAGGCCGACGCAGGACTATCTGCTGCAGGTCGCGCGGGAGGAGGAAATGCTGGTGTCGGGGGGAAGCGACTTCCATGGAGACAACATGGAGGGGGTTTCGATGGGGGCTGGCATGGGAGGTCTTAAGGTGCCGGACCGGGTCTTCGATGAACTGCTCGAGGCGAAAGGGAAATGCAGACAACGACAAGTCTGCCTATGAAACCCTTTTGAAATGTGGAAAATC
>CAZGJP010000011.1:1719-23311 GCA_964526605.1 uncultured Lentisphaera sp. | reverse complement strand
TCCCCTTGCCGACCGTTGCCCTGATCTTCACCGAATAGATCCCCGCGGTGCCGTCGTATCCCTGTGCGACTATCTTGTAGTCCCTGATGTAGCCGAAGGAGCGCGTCATCACCTTGTCGTATTCAAGGACGAAGTTGGATACCTTGCTCTCGTTCATGAGCTCGACACCTGCGCCGTTGCGGACGGCGTCCCGCATTGCGTCGGCCAGAGCCTGTTCGCGGGCGTTCTGCGAGTCGCCCGCGGCCTGGCCGCTTCCCGCCACCTCCGCGAATTCGGCCTGCTGAGCCGGCAGCGCCAGTGCGGCCGCGAAAATCGCGATTGCCAGGATACTCTTCTTGCCAAGAATCATCTTCATGTGCACGTTCCCCGTTTGTTGGATCTGCGGCTTGAAAAACATGTTTCCCGATAATATATTGTGTCCCGGGAAAAAATCATCCATCCAATCATGAATGGTGCAATTAAAATCTCCGGTTTCTGTGTTGCGATTTTCGCAGCCCCGATCCTTTTTGCGCTTCCCGACAGCCTTGGAATATTCGGGGGTGGCGGAGGTGGCGCGACAGTGGAGAACTCAACCGTCAGCGCCGAGACGAACTCCAGCAGCATCAAGGCCTCGCAGGCGTCGAATGTGAACGTTGGTGTATCCGCGAAAGGAGCCCAGATGGACAACTCCGAGGTCCGAAGCGATTTCAGCGGGAACATCAATGCCTTCGGCTCGACAGTTAACACCGGGGTGAAGGTGGATGGGGCGGCAATCAGCGACTCGACCATATCGTCCTCGACATCCGGCGGAACTATCAACGCGGTCAATTCGTCGGTCAACACCGGCACGAGGCTGTCCGGCGCGGAAGGCTCAAACATAAGCTCCAACGTCTCATATGGCGGAATCAGCGCCGAGAACTCCTCCGTCAACATCGGCTCCATCACCGGCAGCGCCGATGGAACTGACGTGTCCACCAACGTGGGCGTCGGCCTGGTGAAGGCAAGAAACGAAAGCGTCAACATCGGAAACGTGAACCTCAACTCGGGAGGCGGTGGTGACTCCGGACTCAGCTTCAAGAAGCAGAAGAGCGGCACGAGTGTCGCCAATGTCAACGTCGAAAGCGACGATGTGGACGAGGTGAACGTGACGGTAGGCGATGCAGGGAAGCTGTCCGACAAGATCAAGACTCGCCACAAGGCCAAGGTCTACGAGGACAACGACGGGGTTGACGCGGCAGGCACCAAGAGCGTATATGTGGACAGGAAGGAGCGCAGGAAGGCCGAGCGCGAGGGCGGTTCGGCGGGGGACGTGACCATAGACGAGGACAGCGACGTGAAGAAGGTCAACGTCTATTCCGAATGAAACATGCAGCAGCATCTTTGACTTGTTTTAGTCCTCGCGTGTAGTATAATAGCCGGTGCAATTGGCTCAGTTGTTTAAGATCAAAAACATAATTGGGAGGATATCGCGATGAAGAGAATCGTATTGGCGGCGGTGATGACGATGGCGGTGGCGTTCAGCGCGTCGGCAGGGCTTCTGGACATGATAGGCCTGGGCGGCGGCGGAGAGACGAAGGTGGAGAACTCGACCATTGAGAACACAAACGACGATGTGAAGAACAAGGCCGACGGGGTTTCGGACATCAACAGCGGCATAAGGGCCCGTGGCGCCGAGATCACCAATTCCAATATCCGCAACACGAACACCGACGTCGAGAACACGGCTACGCTCAACTCGAAGATCAACAGCGGCATAAGTGCGGATGGCGCCACCATCAAGGACTCGACCATACTCAACGAGAATACGAAGGTTGACAACGTGGCGACCAACTTCTCCACGATCAACAGCGGCGTGGACGCCGACGGGGCGACGATAGAGAACAATTCACTGATAGACAACGTCAACAACGACGTGAAGAACACGGCCACGAACAACTCGACGATCAACAGCGGCGTGATCGTGAAGGACGCGCAGCTCAACAACGCCACGATAATCAACCGCAACACCAAGGTCGAGAACGAGGCGTCCAACATGTCCACGATCAATTCCGGCGTGGACCTTGGCCCGCAGGAGTGATTAGGAGGACGGCCGATGCCTGCGAGATTCGCGACATTGCCGCTTGTCCTGGCGCTTGTCTTCTGCCAGTCCATTTGGGCTGAAGAGAATATGGCGCGGAGGAGGCTGGCGGAGGCGGCGGCGCGCGAGCTTCTCGAACTCAACAAGGAGATAATCGGAAAGCTCGGCGGGCTTGCGAACATCGAGGGGAAGACAGTCCTCCTGAAGGCAAAGGTTCTGGAGACGCCCGATGGCGACAAGGTGCAGGTCGTTGACGCAGCGATATGGGATGGAAGGACGGAGGGGGCCTTGGAGCCTCAGCCGGGATTCGTGGTGCTGAAGGGCAGGCTGAAGAAAGCCGGCGACGAGCGGTTCAGCCTGGACATGAAGGATGTGTTTCCGACGGAAGCCGGAAAACCGGACGACAAAGGAGAATAGAGATATGATTTCAAGACTGCTAGTCCCGGGGATGGCGGCCATGCTGCTTGTTTCGTGTGGCAGGCAGGAACCGGAATCCTCGGCACCGAATGCGCCCGGGCAGTCGGAGCTGAAACAGGAGCTTGCTCCGCAGGCGGCGGCCAGGAGAATAGACCCGGGCAAGAAGCTGAACTCCATAAACTGCGCCCGCCTGATGGCCGAGCGCAACATCGTCGAGACCGTCTACGGCGTCAAGCTGCGCTTCTCCGAGCAGGTGACGAACATCATCGAGGGCTCCTTCGTGGGGACCACCGAGACCAAGACGGGCCAGCGCAGCATCAAGGGCATAGAGTTCGAGCCGGCAAAATATGATCCGGACAAGGACATAGCGCAGGTGACGGCCACGCTGAAACTTGCGAAAATCGCGGATCTGGTGGACCAGAGCAAGTTCAACATAGCGAAGAACCCTGACAAGACCGTGAAGAGGACTGCATTCGCCACGTCCACCCCGGAGAACGTGCCCAAGCTGGCCGCCCTTCGCGCCGCCGAGCTCGACGCCTACAAGAACCTCTACAAGAAAATTGGCGGATTCACGCTCGAGAGCCGCTCCAAGGTGGAGAACTTCGTCCTCACCTCCGATGTGGTGAAGGCGTCGGTCATAGGCGCCATCATGGGCGCGGAATTCGTCGGCTTCGCCTGGGACGGGGTGGGCTCGGACGCTATAGCGGTGGTGAAGCTGAGGATAAACATCGACGAGCTCAACGAGATGCTCCCCGAGAAGATAGTCGGAGTGGAGGGAAGCCACGTCGAGGCCGAAGGTCGCGCCGCGCAGGCGCCGGTAGGCGAGGCTGCCGGACTGAGCCCTTCCGAGCAGATCGTAGAGATAAAAATCTGAAATCCGCGGTTTGAAAAAGCCGGATTGCGTCCTATCTTGCGCCTTCAACCGAATCAAGAGGAGAAATCCATGAGACGACCATGCCTTTGTCTTGCCGTTCTCGCGTGCGCGGCCTTGCGGGCCGGTGCCATGTCCACCCCGGGAGGTTTGACGTCCTCGACGCTCCCGATATCATCGAAGGACTCCTACACGATAATAGCCGAGGACATATCCGGCGGTAGCGCGCAGCTGCGCATACTCGGATGGCCGCTCTATCCGGTCAGTGTCTACGACGCGCTCCAGGCGACGAAGGAGAAATACGGTGCCGACGGCCTGATAAACGTGACCTGCGAGAACGAGATGTACAGCATCACTCTGATACCGTTCATCACCTACCACAAGGTTCTGATATGCGGGGACGCCATCAAATTCAAGAGAGGCAAGCTATGAGGAAGGCATTCACGTTTATTTCGATTCTCGCGGCGGCCGCCATGCTCTCCGCATGCACCAGCGTGGTGGGCATAGCCCCCTCCACCACTCCGATAACGGAGAACGACAGCTACACGATAATCGGCAAGGCGAAGGGGCGCTCCGCCGGAGTGCTGTGGTTAATGATCCCGACGTTCCCCGACAGCCCTTCGAAGTCTGCAAGGGACAATGCCATCGAGAATTCCGGCGCGGATGCGCTCATAGAGGTGGTCGAGGAATACGAGGTCTTCAACATATTCGTGCTCGGATTCGTGTGGACCACGGTCGAGGGCACGGCCATAAAAATCACCAGGGGAGGAGCTACGCAATGACGATTGGAAGGATAATTCTAGGGAAATCCATGCTGGCGATCTGCGCCGCTGTCGTCCTGTCAGGATGCGGCTCGACCATGTTCCTGAGACACAACGAGAGCCTGGCCCAGCTCGGCTCACAGCAGAAATCCGCGCTTCTGGCGAAGAAGAACAATGTCCCGTGCAGGATAGAGATAATCTGCCCTGACGACATGACGGGCAAATACTCAAGCTTCTTCTCGTCCTCGATAGTCCACTATCCGCTCAAGCAGATCCTCAGGGACAGCTTCAACAACGCCGTATACTGCGCATTCGAGCAGCCCGGCGGAGAGGTCCTCGATGCCTTCACCCTCAAGGTGGACGTATTCAAGTCGCAACTCGAGATGGACAGCTCCGACGCGAACTACAACCTCTACCTGATGGTCACCTTCGACGAGCCGGGAGAGAAGAAGGTCGTGACGATCAGGGCGGACAAGATGCTCGATGGAGCGGCGAAGGGCAGGGGCGAAGTGCCTCCTGTCATCTACACGGTGGCCAAGGACCTTGCCATTGACGTGATAAAGCAGCTGAAGGAAGACCCCAAGGTGGTCAAGACCATCTCACGCTTCGAAAAGAAGTAGTCCGGCACTACGATATCAGTATTCCGAGCTTGGATATCTTGTAGGAGATGATCCGCGGAGTGCTCTTGAGGTTTCTGGCGGCCGCGGCGACGTTTCCCTTGCAGTTCCGCAGAGCCTCCTCGATTATGGCCTTCTCGAACGCGTTCACCTGACCCTCCAGGCTGCCTGCCGACTCGGAATCGGCCGGAGAGGCGTTCTGAGCCATCTGCAGGGCGGGGGGCAGATGCCTCGGCTCGAGGGATTCGCCGTCTGCGACCAGCACCGCCCTCTCGATGCAGTTCTCCAGCTCGCGGACGTTGCCCGGCCATTTGTATGACATCAGCCTCTCGATTATCTGCGAGGACATCTTGGTTATGCCCTTTCCCTGCTGTTCGGAGTATGCCTTCAGGAAGTGTTCCGCGAGCAGGACTATGTCCGTCTTCCTCAAACGCAGCGGAGGGACGAATATGGGGAAGACGTTTAGCCTGTAGTAGAGGTCCTCGCGGAATTTCCCCTGCGCGACCATCTCCGGGAGATTCTTGTTCGTGGCGGCAACGAGCCTGATGTTGATCTTGATCGGATTTGAGTCGCCCACGCGCTCTATCTCGCGCTCCTGTAGGGCGCGGAGCAGCTTCACCTGCACGGGGAGGGACACCTCGCCTATCTCGTCGAGGAAGAGGGTGCCGCCATCGGCCATCTCGAATCGTCCCTTTCTCTCCGCGACTGCGCCTGTGAATGCCCCCTTGCAGTGGCCGAAGAGCTCGCTCTCGATGATGTTCTCGGGAAGCGCCGCGCAGTGGACCTTCACGAATGGCTTCTTCGCCCTGTCGCTGTTGTAGTGTATGGCGCTTGCGACAAGCTCCTTGCCAGTGCCAGTCTCGCCCACGATCAGGGCGGTCGAGCTGCTCTTCGCAATCTTCGCGATCTGGTCGTAGACGATCTGCATCTCGTGCGAGTTGCCGATTATGTTCGCCGGCTTGAACCTCTCCTTCAGCTCGAGACGGAGGCGCTCATTCTCCTCGGAAAGCTTCTCGTGCTCCTCCTGGGCTTGGCGGCGGAGCCTGACGGCCTGCGCCAGCATCGAGGCCACGACGCTGAGGAATCTGGCGTCGGACTGGAGTTCATCCTCGTCCTGGTAGGGCGTGTCGACGCTCAACGCCCCTGCGACGTCCTGGCCGACTTTTATGGGGACGCATATGAACGAAGTGTCGGGAGCCTTTCCTCGCTTTGTCTTGTCCAGGATCAGAGGGGATTCGCTTTTCCTCGGGATTATGGCCGGCTCCCCGGTGAGTATCACGTGGCCGGTCACGCCTTCGCCCAGCCTGTATCGGACTTTCCTCGCCTGGGCGGGAGGAAGTCCGTAGGAGGATTCGATGAAGATGTCGCCAGTTTTCCTCTGGAGGATGGTGATGGTCCCGTAGTTCATGTTCATGTGGCGGGACAGTATTTCCAGGACGGGGTTGAGTATCTCCTCCAGATCCAGGCTCGCGTCAAGCGTCCTGCTTATCTGGTAGAGCACCTGCAGCTCCCGCTGCGACGCGTCTTCGGAATGCGTTCTTTCGGTTTCGTCGTTCATCATCCGCTCCCCCCATTGGAAACCAACCCCCGCGTACGTATTCAGTAAAATGCTTTCGTTTACTAAACCCGTACATGTAAAGATTCGCTGAACTACCTAGTTCAGTGAATATTTACGCCCCCGCGCCCCGTCCCCTGCGGGGAGGGCGCGACGGGCGCAAAGCTTCCATCACCTTATGAAAAGCATTTCCAGATAGCTTGGCAGAGGCCAGAGGTCGTCCGGCACGGAGCGTTCTATCTGGTCGGCTATCTTCCTCAGCTCGAGCATGGCGGGAACTACTTCGTCGCGATAGTGCTTCGCGTGGTCGAGAAGTCCGCCCTTGCCATGATGCGTCATGGCCTTCTCGAGGTCGCGTATGGCCTTCTCGAGCTTCGAGACCTCCCCCGTGAGGGACTTCAGGAAGCTGATGTCGGGATTCTTTATCCCCACGGCCTTCAGCGACTGGGCCGTCTCGGCCAGTTCGCCCTGCCTGCGGTGCGCAGCCGGAAGGAGCATGCCAAGCGCGATCTGGTGCGCAAGATGGGCCTCGGTGTTTATCTCCTTGCAGTAGCGCTCGATGTATATCTCGTTCCTCGAGTGGAACTCGCGGGCGGTCAGGACCCGGTATTTCTCGAAGAGGGCGGCGTATTCATCGTTGCCGGTGACATGCCTGAAGGCGTCCACGGAATTGGAGAAGTTCGGCAGCCCCCTCTTCTTGGCCTCCGCATGCCATTCGGCGGTGTAGTTGTCCCCGTTGAATATTATCGCCTTGTGCTCCTTCATTATCTCCTGGAGGACCGACTGCACGGCCTCGTTCAACTTCGCCGAGTTGCCGCCAGTCTTCGCCTCGAGCTTCGTGGCGATGTAGTCGAGCGATTCGGCCATGATGGTGTTGAGCACCACGAGAGGCCCGGCTATTGACTGGTTGGAACCGACGGCCCTGAACTCGAACTTGTTGCCGGTGAAGGCGAACGGACTGGTCCTGTTCCTGTCGCCAGCGTCCTTCGGGAGCGGAGGCAGGGTGTCCACCCCAACCTCTAGAGTCCCGGCCTGGCGGCTGCCCTTAGCCCCTCCCTTCTCGATCTGGCTGAAGACTTCCGATAGCATCTCACCAAGATATATCGAGATGATCGCCGGAGGCGCCTCGTTCGCACCCAGACGATGGTCGTTGCCCGCATGGGCCACGGTGGATCGCAGAAGCGGGGCGAATTCGTGCACAGCCCTTATCGCCGCGCCGCAGAAGACCAGGAACTGCGCGTTGTCATGCGGATTGTCGCCGGGTTCGAGAAGATTCATGTTGCCGGACGCCAGCGACCAGTTCAGATGCTTGCCGGATCCGTTGATTCCCGCGAACGGCTTCTCGTGGAGAAGACATGACAGACCGTAACGCTGGGCGGTGTTCTTGAGCGTGAGCATCACAAGGTGCTGGTGGTCGGCCGCCACGTTGGCGGTCTCGTATACGGGCGCTATCTCGTATTGGCTCGGCGCGACTTCATTGTGGCGCGTCTTTACGGGAACTCCCATCTTGTATAGCTGCTCCTCGACGTCGAACATGAACGCGAGCACTCTCTCGTGGATGGCCCCGAAATACTGGTCCTCGAACTCCTGTCCCTTCGCGGACTTCGCCCCGAAGAGCGTCCGGCCGGCGATTAGAAGGTCGGGGCGAAGGCAGAAAAGCCTCCGGTCTATCAAAAAGTATTCCTGCTCGGCTCCCGCAGTCGCAAAGACGTATTCCGGATTCCTGTGCCCGAAGAGCTTGAGCACCCTCTGCGCCTGCTTGTTCAACGCCTGCATCGAACGTAGAAGAGGGGTCTTCTTGTCCAGAGCGTCTCCAGTCCAGGAGCAGAACGCCGTCGGTATGCATAGCGTGTTCCCGTTCGGATTCTCCAGAATGTATGCGGGACTTGTCACGTCCCATGCCGTGTATCCGCGTGCCTCGAACGTGGCCCTGAGTCCGCCCGAGGGGAACGACGACGCGTCAGGCTCGCCCTGTATGAGCTGCTTGCCGGAAAACTCGGCCACCGCCCCCCCATGCCCGTCCGGCATGAGAAAGCTGTCGTGCTTCTCGGCAGTGAGCCCCGTGAGAGGATAGAACACGTGGGCGTAGTGAGTGGCGCCCTTCTCCAAAGCCCAGTTCTTCATCGCCTGCGCCACCACGTCGGCTATGCCCGAGTCGAGCCTCTCCCCGTTCCGGATCGTCTTCAGAACCGCCTTGTAGACGTTCTTCGGAAGACGCTTCCGCATCTCGTTCTCGCTGAAAATGTTCGCCCCGAAGTTCGCCTCGATGTCGTAGCCCCCGCTCTTCCTCGGCTCGGAAAGCGCCTTCGAGGACGCTATCTCGCAGATCATCTGGTGCCTGGTGCTCTTCACTGTCTCTTCTCCTCTTTTTGTTATCCTTTTTGAAAATTGTCTGTCCGCATCGGAGCGGAACCGGAGCATCTAATGTGCCAAGCCCGAAGAACGGAACCGCAACATATTTGTAATCATAGTGATAAAAATAATTTTTTTGTAATTGCCGCAAAAAGCTGAAGGGCCAAAAAATTACAAATATGTATTTTGTCTTACGTTCCAAACTTCAATTTTGTATGACACCATACATCTGGCGGCGGATATTTCAAGTCTGCTCCGGCGGGCTTCAGCGGGATGCGGTCTCGTCGTATCTGATTGGGCGTATCCTTCCCGTCCTGGCGAGGGAGACGACCTCGGGATCGAGGAAAAGCCTTCGCTGTAGATCGCGCTCCGGGCCGGGTGGCGAATGGGGTGGATGGTGGACGAATCCGGCCATTTCGTCGTCGTCGTATGCCGGGTGTCCCACGAGAATGTAGATTCCCGGTTCTGCGATTTCCGCTGCGGCGATGAATTTCGCGATGCAGCCACCGTCTTCTTTCGTTTCTGGAAGCCGCTGGTATCCACGGTAGCCGTTTATCAGTCCCTTCCGGCGGCAGAAGTCATCCATGGCCCCGTCCACGCCCCGTATCCATCCGAAGCTCATGTGGAGATCGAGGTAGCTGGGCTTGAAGCCAGCCCCGGCGAGCCTGTCGAGCTGGGCGGAGATCTCGAGCATTATCGTCTCCACCGGGACTCCGGCGTTGGCGACATCGCCGGGGGATTTCCTCAGGAATCCGTCCGGGCCGGCGAGTCCGGGGATGCTGTCCGGGGGCAGCACCGGTCTCCATCTGGGGGCAAGCCATTCGCATGCGATCGTCGCGTGCAGCCCTATGCAGAGGCCTTGCAGGGATCCCAGGCATTCATATGCGTGGTCGAGGAGGTCCGTGCAGGCGAGGACCGAGGCGTTGCGCAGTATTCCTCCCTCGAAAGCCTCTCGGATCGCGAGATTCGCGCTTCTCGCCGACGCTGCGTCGTCGCCGCGGGTGATCAGTTTAACTCCCGTGGACATAGTCAATCCAGAACCTCGTATATGTTGCGTATTTGTTCTTTCGTGTTGAATCTGAATATCAAGCCGCCCCATGGCATTATCCAGGACCATAGCGGTTCTCCGCGTAGAATTTCCGGCGCGGGCAGATGCCCGACCTCTCCAAGGGCGACGGGTCTGCCGCCGGCAATTTCGAGGAGGCCGTCGTAATGGGACTGCCGGTAGTCGTTGTGATATATGTCGGTCGCAAGCACGTCCACCACGTCTCCGCCGGGATAGAAGAGGCTGTAATCGTAGGCTTCGTCTCCTGGAGTGTTTCGCGGCGCGTTTGCATTCCACACCCAGATCAGATTGTGCAGCTTGTGGACCTTTGTCATGCGTTCAAACATCATCCTCCACAGCTTCCCGTAGCCATTCTCTCCCCGGCGATTCCCCCACCAGAACCACGCCCCGTTCATCTCGTGGTATGGACGCCAGAGGACCGGAACCTTCTGGTCGGACAAAGTCCTCAGATGGGGGACGACGTTGTCAAGCTGCCTCTTCCAGCATTCGTTGATCCTGGTGCCTGGCTCGACGAGCTCCCTCCAGCGATTTTCATCAACCGGGCCTGACCACAAGTCGTGGTAATCCGCCGTGTCGCCTTTGTCTGGAAAAGGGGAGTGCCACATGAGGGTGATGATATGTCCGGCCTGATGTTTCGCGATGCAGCGCCGGACCAGGGCGCCTCTCATCTCGTCCGCAGTGACGTCCAGGAATTCGGCCTTGCCTTCCGGTCCGAATATCCTCTCCGGAGCATATGCCCATTCAACTCCATGTCCCGGCTCGGTGAGGTTCAGCGGACCGCAATGCTGTATTCTCTGCGGCTCCGGGCCTTGGTATATGAAGCTCAGGTCTCCACCCCAGATGCTAGGAGAACGCCCGCATAGCGCGGAGACTTCATCGAAATATCTGCTCCCACCGCTTATGTAGTCGTGCTGGGCGGACAAGATCTTCCTCCCGCGCATTCGATACAGACGTTTCAGGAGGGCGGCCGCTTCCGGCGTGGCGTCGGGATCCGCAGGTCTTAGCTGATCTGTAGTTGCCATAAGATATGCCTCCCCTTGGTGTCTTCAAGCTTGTCATGCGTCTTCAGTATCCTGGATGAGCGGGCGAGCAACCTGCTGGATCGGCGGCCATGCCCAGCCGTCTCTTCGCCTCCTCGATGATGCTGGCGGTCGCTGTCGCCCCGACCCGGCTGACACCGAGCGATCGCACCTTCAGCAGGTCGTCCAGGCTGCGGACTCCGCCGGCGGCTTTGATCTGGACTTCAGGTGCCGAGTGCTGGCGCATAAGTCGCAAATGCTCTTCGGTTGCGCCCCGGTAGTTGTAGTTTCCGTCCGGGCGCTTCACGAATCCGTAGCCAGTTGACGTCTTCACGAATGCGACTTTCGCTTCGGAGCATATCGCGCACAGACGGATGATGTGGCTGTCGTTCAGGAAATCGTTCTCGAATATGACCTTGAGTATTGCGCCTTCCGACAGCACCGCCCCGTTGACGGCCTTGATCTCGGCGCCGACATAGTCCCAGTCTCCCCCAAGCACCTTGCCGGTGTTGCTCACGATGTCAATCTCCTTCGCCCCTTCCCTGCATGCGCGGGTGGCCTCCGCGACGATTATGTCCGTGTGGCTGTTCCCGTGCGGAAATCCGGCGACTGCGCAGACTGCCACATCGGTCCCTTCCAGCCATTTCGCGGCGTCTGGCACCGCATAGGGCTTTATGCACACCGTGGCGGTGTCGTATTTTGCGGCCAGTTCGCAGCCGGCTTTCAGGTCGGCATCGGTCATGGTCGGGTGTAGCAGCGAATGGTCTATCATCTTCGCGATCTCCAGCAGTGTGAACTCCTCGCCCATTGTCTTCTCCTTGGAGCCAGTCGGCTCGTTTGTTTTTTTTCCAAAAGGCATCAGCGCCTTTTTCACTTGTCATCCGTGGAAGCGGCCAGAACCAACATGATGTTGGGGCGTTTCATCCGGCCTTCATCATCGGTGATTGTCAAACCAAGGAACACATACTAGCACTTTTGTCCTCAACTTCAATCGGGAGAAGGGCAGTTTCCTTTAAACCGCTACGGATTGCTCATCTGGCGTCCGCCCTGGAAGTAGATGTCCCAGTTCCAGTATGTGCCGGATGGGGGGACTGCCGACCACGTTGATATCTGCACCTCATATCCCCAGCACTCCTTGATGGTCATGTCGTCAACATGGCCGTCTATGTAGCAGAGATTGGTCGTGTTCCCCGGATGACCCTTGCCATAATAGGTCGGTCCGGGACTGTTGACGTGGCCACCGGGATTCCCCCAGAAGAAGGGACCTGAATACGCGCCATTTCTGGGCATCGAAATATATGCGCTGGGCGTTGGACGCCATTCGCCCGCGACAATCCAGTCCAGATCTCCGTCCGCGAAGATATAGGCCGTGTTCTTGATGTCCCGGATATTGGGAAGCGGATCGGAGCATCCGTTCGCGCTGCCGTAGTTGAATCCGTTGATGTTTCCCCCAAGATACCCGCTGATCCCGTAGGTGTTCGACCATGCGGAATTGTCTTGCTTCGGGGACACCACGGACATGGTGTTGGGACAATGCAGAAAGGTGCCGCTGCGCTTCGTGCTGTCGTAGTTGTCACAGCGCGTGTACCAATATGTTCCAGCGGTTTCGCCAGTCCAGTAGCTGTGACTTTCATCGGGGGTTCCATTGTATGGCAGGACTCCATCCCAGTCCACGGCATAGCTCATCGCCCATATTCCGAGCTGGCGCAGGTTGCCCTTGCACGCGACGCTGTGGGCGGTCTGCTTCGCACGCTTCAGAGCTGGCAATAGCAGCGCCGCGAGAATTGCAATGATAGCTATCACGACCAATAGCTCGATGAGTGTAAAGCGCTTTTTCTCTTTCATAAGAACCTCCTGTTTCAAATTCATAGTTTTTGACTAATGGGAAATCTTCCCCGATACCGGTATCGGGATCCGTGACTTTTCCCAAAATTTCAGAATCCCTGATCCGTGGAAAATCATCATGTCCTTAAATTTTCGCGCATGCAAAAATTTGTTATTCAGACTTCCCGACAAAAAGCTGAAAAAGCAACATAGCCTTTTTCCATGGTTTTCGGCAAAACGAGGCTGCGAATCAGGAAGTCTGAATTTATCCTATGCAATGCAGGTCTTTCTCCGTGAGTTGGAATTTCAGCTCTTCGCCTTTGAGATGGCGTTTGAGGTCGCCGCCCAGCATTCCGAGTATGTCCTCCACCGAATCGAGTATGCCGCCGGCGCGGTGCGGGGTAAGGTAGGCGTTCGGAAGGGCGCGCAGTGGGGAGCCAGACTCGAGCGGCTCATGATCGAAGACATCCAGCGCCGCGCTGATGTCACCCTTTTGCAACCTCGCAAGCAATGCGTCCATGTCAATCAGCGACGAGCGTCCGACATTCACCAGAAGCGCGCCAGTCATCATCGAGGCGATATGCCGGGCGGAGATGAGATGGCGCGACTCCGCGGTGTTCGCCGCGCATAGGACGATGATCTCGTTCTCGGCCATCAGCTCGTCAATTCCGACCAAAAAGGCGTTGTGCCGTTCTGCGAATTTCGCAGGCAGATAGGGGTCGTAGGCCGAAAGCCGCACGTGGAATGGCGCGAGGAGTTCGGCGAGTCTCTGGCCTATGCGCCCGAAACCCACAATACCGACCTTCCTGCCTGAAAGACTTTTCTCGGAGGGATCAATGTCCATGGGAAAGTCAGAGACCCATTTCTCCGTTCCGAGCCGCATCCGGGCGTGATGGTCGCTTACCTTGCGCAGAGTCGAGAGGATGAGGGCCAGCGCCATTTCCGCGACGGCAGGCGACCATCCGTGCCGCGCCTCGGAAACAACTATTCCGTGCCGCAGTTCGGCCTCGGCCATCTTCCTGCTCGCGTTTATGTGCCCTGCGAATTTCAATTCCGGGCTTCTTGACAGGATTTCATCGTTCAAGTCGGGCCAGGCCCACATGATCACGGACTGTGCCCACTGGACATCGCCTGCGATTTCCGCAGGAGTGTTGTGTGATGTTTTGCGAATTTCGCAGGCGAGTTCTCCAAAGCGTTCGAAGCATGGCGCGAGCCTTTCGCATTTGAAGAAGCCCGGTGGCAGGTTTATCAGCAGTCTCGGCTTTTTCATCTTTTCTTCTCCTCCGTTATTTTTTCGACCAGCCTTATGGCTTCAAGCCCTTCTTCCGCGGGACAAAGCGTTTTGCGATTTTCGCGGACCGCGTTGATGAAGTCGAGCGACTCGTCGAAGTAGGGATCGCCGTCCTCGACGAAGTCCTCGCGCTCCTTCTCCCCGATGTATATCGCCGCCTTGTCGGGGGAGACCCATGATTGCCCGCCGCAGGAATAGTCAAGCGTGGCCCTCGAGAAGACAGCCCTGAAGTCGGCGAAGAAATGCATTGGAACAGCGCAGTTGCAGGATGTTACTATTCCCATCGCCCCGTTTGCGAAACGCATCGAGCCTGTGCTCACGTCCTCCATGCCGTATCCGGAACTTTCCCGGTGACAGAGATTGTCAAGCATTCCTGCGGCCTCTCCGACATCCCCGAAAAGGAAGCGCGCCATGTCGTAGATGTGAATTGCCTGCTCGAAAATCTGTCCGCCCGACTTAGCCTTGTCGCGCCACCATTCGGGACCGTCCATGTTCGTCCAGAACCTGCCGGTGAAGAGGACCGGGCGGCCGACGGCTCCGCTTTTGGCGAGTTCCCTGATTCTCCGCACCGACTTCCTGAAGCGCATGTGGAAGCCCACCTGGCTCCTGACCCCGGCGCGGTTTATGGCGTCGAGCATTATCTCCGCCTTGATCGAATTGATCGCTATGGGCTTTTCAAGGAAAAGGTGAATCCCGCGTTCAGCCGCCTTCTCGACTTCGCCAGCATGCGCGAAAGGCGGGAGGCAGACATATAGAGCATCGAGCCTTTCTCTGTCCAGCATCTCGCTGAAATCAGTGTAGATTTTGGCATTCGGGCCAATCCTTTGGGCCAGCTTTCCAGCCGCATCCTTGGACTTGTCGCAGACCGCGGACAAGTCCACGCCCTCGATTTTTGCGATTTTCGCGGCATGGGTCCTCCCCATGAATCCCGCGCCGACGATTCCAATCTTCAAACCCATCTATGCACTCCTTGCCGTGTTGTTGCCGCTGAATATATATCATCACCTCCCCGGATGGAATGTCTTGAATTATGAAATATTTGTCATATCTTATGATTATGAAGAGTATAATAAAGAAGCTGCACTGGGATCTGCCACGCGACAGTTCGGCACCGTTAAGGGTCTATTCTTACGGATTGAACGAGGTGATGAAGCCGGGAATAGTGCGCTATGGGACTACCGAGCACGACTGGCTTTTTATCTTTTTCAATGATGAAGTCCAAGTTGACCTTGGCCGTGGGCTCGAGCGCGTCCCGCAGGATTCGCTTGTGGTATGGTCGCCCGATGACGTCCACTGCTACGGGAACGCCTCCAGTCATTGGCGGCATTCGTGGATTCACGTCGCGGGGAGGCGCGTGGAGCCGATATTGAATGGGGCCGGATTGAGCCGCCTGGCTCCATTGCAGATGTCCGGGCAGGCCCTGGTCGAGAACTACTTCCTCCAGATATTCAACGAGATATCGTTGCACCAGTCCCCTGACGACAGGATACTGGAGAATCTCTTCGAATGCTGGCTGCTTGAGATGTCGAGGGCCGCTCGCGGCGTAGACGGGCGGCGGCCGTCGGAGGCTATGAGGCGGCTAAAGCACCATATCGACCTGAACGTGTCCAGGAGGACGTCCCTCTCCGAGATGGCCGGTGTCGCCGCGCTGTCGATCCCCCACATGTGTGCGGAGTTCAGGAATGCCTTCGGAACTTCGCCGATGCGCCATCTGATTGGACAGAGGATAAATCTAGCCCGGCATCTGCTCCGCGAAAGGGGGCTGCCCGTATCGGAGGTCGCCGATCAAGTCGGCTATCCCGACATCTACCAGTTCTCCAAGATGTTCAAGAAAATCGTGGGACTGTCGCCTAGGGCGTATCGGTCGTCTGGTGCGACGGGGGACCATTTGCCTATGCGTGCTTCCCGACGGTTTCCCTTATGATTTCGACGCAGCGTGTCGGGCGGGAGATGTCGCCATCGCGAGTTTCGACATCCTTGAGATGTATGGAGCGGCAGCATCCTTTGGAGTCGTCGAGCCCTTTGGCGATGATGCGCCTGATCTTGCCCTCGTCGAATCCGCAGCAGATGACGTCGGTGGGATTTGGCCTCCACGATATCGCGTAGTCCCTGCCGATCTGCTCGGCGCATTTCCTCACGTCGGCGACTGGAGTGACGGCTATTGATCGGAGGTTCTTGAGCTTTCTGAGCATGTCTATTTTCTTGGCCAGATCCTCGCAGCATCCGTAGTGGACGAGTCCGAACTTCTCCATTATGGGCAGTTGATACTGGAAGAGGAACTCGTCGTGATATTCCGGCGATATGAGGGTGTATTCCTGGGCGGCGACGAATCCCCACAGCTGCTTCCGTTTCACCGGTCCCGAGTTGGCCTTCGGCCGGGGCAGTTCTTCCGCGTAGGGGACGGCCTGGTTGATTCCGCTGGTGAGGCTGTAGTCTCCGGCATCCTCCGCCTGCTGGTTGTTCTTCAGAATTCCATCGCGCATGAAGGCGAGCAGCTTGTGGAGCTCCTCGGGGGAATCGTACATGTCCATCATCAGCTGCTCCAGTCCGCGCAGCTTGGCAATGGACGTGGAGATGTCCGCGCTGAAGCCGATGTAGGTGGGTGAACGGTCTACGTTTATCTCTATGATGTCGCCGATCGCGTCGGATATCCTCTCATGGTCGCGCCTCGTCTTCTCCTCGTCTATCCTGTGCGGGGTGTAGCGGAGTTTGGACATGTCGCTCCAGTCCTTTATCGGAGGGTTGAATGCCGCCGCTTCGCCTGGTTTGCCCGATCCGTGAAGGTCCTCCGGAACTCCCCAGTTCCTGCCCCAGCCGCCATCGACAGCCGCGCGCAGGGTCACCCACGGCTCCTGCACGTAGTCGTCTCCAACCTTCTCGTGGTGGAATATCTGCAGCTTCAAGTCTCTCTCGAATCCTCTGAAGAACGGATCTTCGCACCGCATGTTGCCGTCTCCGAAGACCTCCGTGCACCAGGCGTTCCACATCCCGTAGGTGAAGACCACCGGAACACGCTTGCTCCTGAGCGAGAAATGCTCGGTCCATATCCGCCTCTTCTCCTCCTGTATCGGCAACGACGCTATCTCGGCGTATCTCCGCGCCAGATCCCTCAGAACAGCCTTGTCATTCATTCGTAGCTTCCTTTTTATTTTTCCCAAATCAGCGAGTTCAAGCAATACTCTAGACCGGCAGGCTGGAATTCCAATTGTTGTTTTTCGTCTTCTGTTCCCTGATCCGGCTGGAGGGACTGTTGCTAGGTTCGGGCTGCTGCGCCTCGGCCCGGCCAGCGCTCCAGTTCATCCGAATTGCGTCCTCTGCGCTCCTCCTCGAGCTTTTTTGTTCAAACGGACTTTCAAAATGATTATAATTCGGAAAAAGCGCAAGTCAAGCCCGAGTCTTCCCAAGTCAAGCTTCGAAAAATCGGGGCTAACCATCCCGGGCACCTTTGGTCTCGGGACAGGCGAGAGGCTTGTAATGATGCCGGCCCGGCCCCGGGGCCGATGGGCGCCCGGGATGGATATTGTGAGCCAATTGCATTAATCGCATGTGAAATGCAATATACGGGTTGACATTCCGGTTCGGAAGGATAGCTTACGATCCGATTGCGATTTTTTCGTTTTGAAATCAACCCGTGTGAACGGAAGGAGAGGATGCGATGGCCAATATGCTTCCTACGCCGGACAAGATCGAGAAGGTGAAGGCCTATCTGCTGGAGAACAAGCGTGCGACGGTCGCGGAGCTGAAGAAGATACTGCCGGTCAGCGAGGTTACGATCCGGAAGATACTCACCCATCTTGCCTTGCAGGGTTTCGCGATCCGCAGCTACGGAGGTGCTGTCCTGGCGGAGAGCCCCGCTGCGTTGAGGAGCGTTGAGTCGCGCTGCGACGTGGCTTCGTCCGAGAAGAAGGCGATAGCGCGGGTATGCTCCAACATGGTCGAGGACTGGGAGAATGTGATACTTGATGCTGGTTCCACCACTCTGGCGATAGCCAGGATGCTCCGCAACCGCAAGGTGAGGGTCATAACGAACAGCCTACCGATAGCGGAGGAGCTCTGCGACACGAGTTCCGTCGCTACGGTCGAGATGCTTGGCGGGACTCTCCGCAAGAACAGCGCGTCGGTCATAGGCCCGCAGGTCTGCAGGACTCTCGAGAAGATGCGCGCGGACAAGGCGTTCATAGGCTGCTCCGGATTCGATCCCGCGATAGGCTTCTCCTGCGAGAACTCCATCGAGGCGGAGACGAAGAAGGCCATGCTGGACTGCGCGGCGAAGAAGATAATCGTCTGCGACCACAGCAAGTTCGACAGGCCGGCTTTTGCGAATTTCGCGGAACCCGAAGATGTTGACATGGTCGTGTCGGACAAGAGGGCTGGCGAGGAGGCTTTGAAGTTTTTCAGGAAGTCCAACGTTAGAATGATAGTCGCGAAATAAAAGGAGATAAGAAATGTCGGTTCCATTCAAGGTGGATTTGAGGGAGAAGACTGCCGTCGTCACTGGCGGCGGTGGAGTGCTTTGCGCTGTGATGGCCGAGGCTCTGGCCGAGTGCGGGGCGAAAGTCGCGATACTGGACCTCAAGCTGGAGGCCGCGGAGAAGGTGGCGGAAGCCATATGCAGGAAGGGGTTCAAGGCGCTTGGCGTCGAGGCGAATGTGCTTGACATCGGTAGCTTGAAAAACGCCGAGAGGAAGGTATTCGAGGCTTTCGGCCCGTGCGACATACTTGTCAACGGCGCTGGCGGCAACCATCCGAAAGGCACCACGAGCAATGAATTCCTCACGCCCGACGACATGAAGAAACTTGGCTCCGAGGGCTTCGTGAGCTTCTTCGATCTCGACCCCGAGGGGGTGAAGTTTGTCTTCAACCTGAATTTTCTCGGCACTCTCCTGCCAACGCAGGTCTTTGCGAGGGAGATGGCCGGGAGGAGGAGCGGCGTGATAATCAACATATCCTCGATGAACGCATTCTGCCCCCTCACCAAGATCCCGGCATACAGCGGAGCGAAGGCGGCGGTCAGCAATTTCACCCAGTGGCTTGCGGTCCACTTTTCCAAGATGAACGTGAGGGTGAACGCCATCGCCCCGGGGTTCTTCATCACGAAGCAGAACGAGTCCCTCCTGAAGAAGCCCGATGGCAGCTTCTCCGACAGGGCGAAGAAGATACTCAACATGACCCCGATGGGACGATTCGGAGAGGCCGATGAGCTGGTCGGTGCCCTGCTCTACCTCTCCGACGGCAAGGCAGCCGGCTTCGTAAGCGGGGTGGTCCTGCCGGTGGACGGCGCATTCTCCGCATATTCGGGTGTCTAGATGAAATTCGTGGCCGACGCAAAAATCCCCTTCCTCAAGGGCGTGCTGGAGAGCGCAGGCGCCGATGTCGCATACATTGACGGCGCGAAAATCGCAAGGGCTGATCTCATGGACGCCGAAGGGCTCGTCGTCCGCACGCGGACGGAATGCAACGCCGCGCTTCTCGATGGGACGAAGGTCAAATTCATTGCGACCGCGACGATAGGCTTCGACCACGTAGACACGGCGTATTGTGCTAAAAAGGGGATTTTCTGGACTAACGCTCCGGGATGCAATTCGTCCAGTGTGGCGCAATACATTTGTTCGGCCCTCATGAACTGGGCTGTCCCGCAGGGGAAGTCGCTTGAGAATCTCAAGATTGGAATCGTCGGGGTCGGCAATGTCGGCTCGAAGGTTGCGAAGGTGGCCGAGGCCCTTGGCATGAAGACTCTCCTCAACGATCCGCCAAGGGAGAGGGAATGGGAGAAGCGGAGGAACGGAGAAAGCGGCGTAAATCCTTTTGTCCCGCTGGACAGGATCAAGGAGGAGGCCGACATAATTTCTCTGCATGTCCCCCTTGAGGACGAAGGTGTTGACAGGACATTCCACCTTGCCGACGTGAATTTCTTCCGTGGAATCCGCAGGGTACCCCTTTTCATCAACAGCTCGAGAGGAGAGGTCGTCGACACGGACGCATTGAAGAACGCCATCAAAAAGGGGCTGGTCTCCGATGCGGTGATAGACGTGTGGGAGGATGAACCCGAGATAGACTTGGAGCTGCTATCGCTTGCGAAATTCGCGACGCCGCACATCGCGGGATACTCGACCGACGGCAAGGCGAACGGCACTGCGATGAGCGTGAGGGCGGCGAGCAGATTCTTCAAGCTCGGATTGGACGATTGGTTTCCGAAAGTAATACCGCTTCCGGAGAGAATATCCGGCAGGCCGGGCGGAGACGGATTGTCTGCGCTCGCCGATGCGGTGAATTTCAGTTATGACATCCGGAAGGATGATGCGGCGCTCAGGATGTCCCCCGGGGATTTCGAGGTGCTGAGAGGTGCGTATCCGCTGAGGAGGGAGTTCCCTGCGTTCCGCATAGAGGCGGACCGTCTTGATGCCAGGACGAGAACGCAACTGGAAGGACTCGGATTCAAGATATAGATCAGTCAATGAAAATACAAAAAGGAGAAATGAAGATGAAGAAGGCGGACATGGGACTTGTGGGGCTGGCTGTGATGGGCGAGAACCTCGTCCTCAACATGGAGAGCAAGGGATTCACCGTGGCGGTGTTCAACCGGACCACCAGCAAGGTTGGCGATTTCGTGAATGGCAGGGGCAAGGGCAAGAACATCATCGGGGCGACGAGCGTGAAGGAGCTTTGCGACAGCATCGAGAAGCCGAGGAAGATAATCATAATGGTGAAGGCCGGAAAGCCCGTTGACGACACGATTGCCACGCTGCTGCCATGCCTTGAGAAGGGCGACATCGTAATCGATGGCGGGAACAGCCACTTTCCGGATACGATCCGCAGGACGAAGGAGCTTGCGGAAAAGGGTTTTCTGTTCATAGGCACAGGCGTTTCGGGAGGAGAGGAGGGGGCTCTCAAGGGTCCTTCGATAATGCCCGGGGGAAATCCGGCCGCATGGCCGCACGTGAAGAAGATATTCCAGGCGATATCGGCGAAGGTCGCCGACGGCAGCCCATGCTGCGAATGGGTCGGTGACGACGGAGCCGGCCACTACGTCAAGATGGTCCACAACGGGATAGAATATGGCGACATGCAGATGATATGCGAGGCGTATTTCATATTGAAGAACGTCCTCTCCATGAGCGCCGACGAACTGCACAAGGTCTTCAAGGAATGGAATGCGGGAGAACTGGACAGTTATCTGATAGAGATAACCCGCGACATATTCGGCAGGAAGGATCCCGAGACGGGAAAGGCGATGGTCGACGTCATTCTCGACACGGCGGGACAGAAGGGGACTGGCAAGTGGACGAGCCAGAGCGCGCTCGACCTCGGAGCTCCGTCTCCGACGATAGCGGAGGCCGTGTTTGCAAGATGCATTTCAGCAATCAAGGACGAAAGGGTCGCAGCATCGAAGATACTGTCCGGTCCGACATCGGGTTTCAAGGGCGACAGGAGCGGATTCATAGAGGACGTTCGGAAGGCGCTATACGCCTCGAAGATATGCTCTTATGCGCAGGGTTTCCAGCTTCTCAAGCTTGCGGCGGCCGAACACAAGTGGAGCCTGAAATACGGGGAGATCGCGCTAATGTGGAGGGGCGGGTGCATAATCAGGGCGAAGTTCCTCGGGGACATCAAGGCGGCATTCGATGCGGACCCGAAACTGGCGAACCTCCTCCTCGCGCCGTTCTTCAATAAGGCTATTTAAAAATGCAATAAAAAATGTTGCATGTTTATCCCCCCCCCGTACCAAAGCGTTTTCCATGGCCGGCAATACCCACCCTTTTGGC
>CAZGJP010000011.1:0-1709 GCA_964526605.1 uncultured Lentisphaera sp. | reverse complement strand
TAGACAACTGCCAGACATCATGGAGGAAGGTGATAGCCACCGCCGTCCAGATCGGAGTGCCAGTGCCGGCATTCTCCAGCGCTTTGTCCTACTACGACTCATACCGTTGCGCCACGTTGCCCGCGAACCTTCTGCAGGCGCAGAGGGACTTCTTCGGCGCACACACATACGAGAGGGTGGACAAGCCCAGAGGACAGTTCTTCCACACCGACTGGTGCGAACTTGGCGGAACGACGACATCCTCGACATACACGGCATGAGCTAACCCGTTTTTCCCGCGAAAAACGGGTTAGTCGTGCGGGGATGAAACGCGCAACACTGAAGTGTTGAACTCCAGCGGGGACGGAAGTCATGCGCATGGCAACGGATTATCTGTTGGAGTCCACAACTTAGCTCAGTTGTGTATTATCATCAAGAAGATACACAACCGAAGTTTACCCGCCTCCGGCGGGTTCACCTGCAATCCGGCGGGTGAACCTTGGCGTAGTGGGGGTTCCCCGGTTGCGACCGCATGCATGGGGGTATATAGTAGCGGTCTATGCGCATGAAACTCAATATCCCGGCGGTTCTGATTTCGGTCTATCTTGTGTTCTCGCTGGTGATCTTCAAGATAGCGCAGGACATCAAATGGATGAACGTCTTCTTCGCGATGTTCTGCGCGGCCATGATTTTTCTGCGCAGGGATTTTTCCTTCTCCTCGAGGAGGATATTCCTTGTCCCGCTGGTCTTGTCCCTTGCCGTCGCCGCATTTCAATTCACTTCCTACGAATCGTATTCGCATCTGGAATATTTCGGGGCGATGTCCTGGATCCTTTGTCCGTTATGCGTCTATCTGATCCCAGGCGGGAGGCGCGCGTTCATACGTCTGCTCGCCCTGCTATGGCTCCTGAACGTCCTGATGTCGTTGCGTCAGCTGCTGCTTGGCGGGAATTTTGTGGGGCTTCCCGGCAACCTGAACTGGCATGCGTCGCTCGTGCTGGGGCTTGCCCCCGTCGTAATCCATCAGCTCCACATGGAATCGCTGCGTAGCGAGTCCGGTGTTTTCCGGCTATGCAAATATCTCGTTTTTGCCTTTGTCGTGTTCACGATATTCAAGACTGGGTCGCGGGCGGCGATGGTCTCGGCGGCTTTTTGCTCAGTTGTTTTTGTGTATTTCGCGACGGATGGCGACCGTTTTGCGAGGAAAGCGCTTTTTCTTTGCCTGCTTGCGATTTTCGCGGCGGCCGCCGTGTCGTTCTCTTTGCTCTCCGGGCATTTTGCCGGGATTATTCAGCACGACATGAGGATTGCGATGTGGACCGGGGGCTGGGATCTTTTCCTGGACAATTTCTGGCTTGGCGTGGGCGATGCGCGCTATCTTTCGGAATACACGGCGTATCGTCCGATAGGGTATTTCCTGCGCAGCCACCATTTTGCGCACATAACGGAGCATCCGCACAATCATGTGCTCTACATGTTGGGGTCCTTCGGGCTTATCGGCGGCGGCGCGATACTCATGCTGACATTTCATCCGCTTCTGCTGCTTTTCGGGAAGTATCGCAGGCTTTCGTCCGGGAGCAGGGCTGTGCTTTTCTCCCTTCTGCTCTTCCTCGTCTGCTCCCTTTTCGACATGACATACTACCATTGGCACAATTTCTTCGCGATGAGCGTCCTGCTCGGGCTTCTCTGGAAGACCGCCTATGTCGCGCCGTCGCCGGCGAGACGCTCTT
>CAZGJP010000010.1:16044-24459 GCA_964526605.1 uncultured Lentisphaera sp. | reverse complement strand
TGATACCTTCTTTTTAAAAAAAATTACAAGGAGGAAACGGAGGAAAGAAAGTTTTTAACCACTAATTGACACTAACTCATCACTAATGATAAGCGCATTCCAACTACGAAACACACGAAAGGACGCGAAAAAATTGCTGTTCAGAATTTGCCGCGCTCTCAAAGAGAGCGACAGTCGGACTGAACCAGAAAGGCAAGGCCGCAGGCTTTGCCTTTCTGTTGCAGTCCGACACCTGTCCGCGCTGGCGCGGACAGCGGCAAATTCATTTTCCTCCGTTTCCTCCGTTATCTCCTTGTGAAAAGTCTTTCTACACAGTGGTGGGAAAGGTTTGGTGATTTCCGCATTTTTCGTAGTCCGTTAGTGTTCCATTAGTGTAGATTAGTGGTAAAAAAAGTGAAATTTATTTTTCTTCCTTTCCGCCGTTAGCTCGTTGTAAAACAAGATTGGTATCAAGTTAAATTCCATGACATTTCGGGTTCTGAAATGAATCGTTTTTTTGGATGTAAAGATTCGCTGAACGACGTAGCTCAGTGAATATTTACTTTCAAAGCGGCTTGTCGAGGACGTATTCCGAGCCGGGACGGCAGGCAAGCTGTCCGTGGCAGATGGCGATCGCGATCGCGTCGGTGGCGTCGAGCGGGATTTCGGAGGCGTCTATCGAGAGCATGGATGCGAGTATCTGGGCTATGATCTCCTTGCTGGAGGCGCCGTTGCCTCCCACGGCCATCTTCGCCTTTCTCGGGGCGTATGCAAAACTGGGGATTGAGTTCTCGGCCAGGACGAGCATTATTGCGCCGCGCGCGTAGCTGAGTATCATTGAAGTCTTGATGTTCTTCGAGTAGAATGCGCTCTCCAGGGCGGCGGAGTCAGGGTGGAAATTCCTGACAAGCTCGCGGACGCCGCCACCGAGGCGGCGGAGGCATTCGCTGTGCGGGGCGCTAGGCTTGTTCTTGATCAGGCCGCAGTCAACTATCCTCGGCGCGCCTTCGAGGAAATCCACCACGCCGTAGCCAGTGCATCTTATCGCCGTGTCTATTCCGAGTATGCGCATCTCTACTGTTCCGCGAGCTGGTCGAGCACGGAATGCGGGGCGTCGAAATTGGAAAACACCGCCTGCACGTCGTCGAGCTCCTCGAGCGCATCGAGGAGAGCGAGAACCTGTCTCGCCGAGGAGACATCCTTCACCTCGCTGTAGTTGTCTGGAACCTGGGTGACTCCAGACTCCTCCGTCGCGATTTTCGCATCGGAGAGAGCCTTTGAGATGGCCTCGTGGCATTCCGGCGGCCCGTAGATGTCGGCGCTTCCACCCTCGCACTGGATGTCCTCGGCTCCGGCGTCGAGGACTATCTCCATGAGTTTGTCTTCGCTCGCGTTCTCTCCCACGACAACGAAGTGGGATTTCTTCTTGAACATCCACGAGACTGCGCCAGACCCGGCGAGGTTGCCATTGCCCTTTTCAAACGTGGAGCGGATCTCGGCGGCTGTCCTGTTGCGGTTGTCGGTGAGGCATTCGACGAGTATGGCCACGCCTCCCGGGGCGTATCCCTCGTAGACTATATCCTCGAAACTTGCGGAACCGTCCTCTCCCGAGGCTTTCTTTATAGCCCTCTCTATGTTGAGGTTGGGCATGTTGACCTCCTTCGCGGCGAGAATGGCCTGGCGGAGCCTCACGTTGGAGTCGGGATCGGCTCCCTTCTTCGCAGACGCGATTATCTCCTTGGTGAGCCTGGAGAATATCTTGCCTTTCTTCTTGTCGACGGCGGCCTTCTTGTGCTTGATGTTCGCCCACTTGCTATGTCCGGACATGGTATACTTCCCGATTTTTGTTTTCGAATAAGATACAGCTGGGTCGCAAGAATTTCAATCGAGACCACCACCGTCCGCCGGCATGGCAGGTATCTTCCCTCCGTCACTTTGACTTGGAGCGATGACGATGTATATTATCGGTTTAAGCCGACGTGGCGGAACTGGCAGACGCGCTGCGTTCAGGGCGCAGTTTCCGCAAGGAAGTGTGGGTTCGAATCCCTCCGTCGGCACCAGACCAGCTTCGCCGGACCGCTCCGTCAAACCATAAACATCGCCGGGACATGCAGAACCAGAACAATATTCAGCCACAAGTTGCGGCAGCCGCGGCCGATCCAGCCGCCTCCGTCCAGCCCACAGCAGCCCCGGCTGTGGAAAAGCCGAAGGACCTCTTCTGCGAGATAAAGCTCGAGACGGGGGCCAAGTACGTGGCTATTCTTCCTTCCGCTCTCAACATCAAGGAGAAGGAGTTCTGCGTGATAAGGCGCGAGCGTGTGCTCGACTACGGCCAGATGGTGAAGACCTTCGATCCGGCCCATCTGCCCAAGCTCAAGCAGGCGATAGACGACAATTTCCCGAGGGTTGACAGGAAGGCGACAATGCAGGACCAGGGCAAGGCGCACGAGAACCAGATGAGGGCGAAGTCGGCCCTCAGGACGGCCCACCAATACATACAGAACCTCAATCTGCCGATGAAGCTGCTAAACGCGCACTACACTCTGGACATGAAATTGGCCACCTTCCAGTTCTCGGCGCCGGGCCGGGTTGACTTCAGGGAGCTGGTAAAGCAACTCTCCCACGGCTTGAACACGCGCATAGAGCTCAGGCAGATAGGGGTCCGCGACGAGTCCGCCCTCTTCGGCGGCTTCGGCGTCTGCGGGCAAGTCCTATGCTGCTGCAGATACATGAGGGAGTTCAGCTCCATCAATGTGCGCATGGCAAAGGAGCAGGATCTCCCGCTGAACCCCAGCAACATATCCGGTATGTGCAACCGCCTCAAATGCTGTCTCAAATACGAACACGAGGGCTACGCCGAGCTCGAGAAGGGAGTTCCCCGCAGAGGCGCGTTCTGCGACTGCGCCGACGGAAGGGGGAGGGTGGTTGACAGGAATCTCCTCACACGCAAGTTGTCGATACAGCTCGAGGAGACCGGCAAGGTGGTGACCTGTCCCGTCGAGGATGCCAGGGTGGTGTATCTGGAGAAATACAAGATCCCGCATGATTCGGCCGATGGAGCCGACCCCTATGCCGGACTCGACGAGGAATCGAGGAAGGCGCTCAGGAACCTCGAGGAGTAGAGCATTACAGGCATGGATAGGATACGTAGGAGCAGCCATCTTGGGGTCAAATCTGGACAAAAAAGGGTCTGCCGGCTCCTTCGCGGTTTTTCACATCTACTTTGCGGCGGCCGCCGTCTTTCTGCTGCCGGTCAAATTCGGGAACATAGTGGGGGTTCCGGAAGCTCCGATGTTCTGGGACAACAGCATCCTCTGGATTCTCGAGAGCTATCCGGCGCTGCTCTTTCCGATGGTATCATGCGCCCTGTTCGTCTCGGCGTTCGCCGCAGGAGGAGGAAAGTTTTCCGTCGAACTGGACATGAAGGCGGCCATCGCCCTGCTGTGGCTTGCGCTGGCGGTTTCATCCCTGGCCGGGTTCCTCGACGCCAGCGTCCTTGACTTTCCCATCATCTTCTGCCTTCATTTCTTCGGTCTGGCCATCTTCGCGTTTGCCATCCTGGCGACATTGAGATTGCGGGAGGATGCCGGAGATATCCTGCTTCGCGCGCTGATTCTAGGGACCTGCGCCACCATGTTCTTCTCGCTGCACCAGATGCTCTGGGGGTTCGAAAGCAGCATGGATTTTGTGAAGGAGAGGGAGGCCAGGACCGGGGTGAAGGTCTCACACGACCTCTGGCTGAGGATAGAGCAGACAAGGGTATTCTCGCCGTTTTCCCTCTGCAACAGCCTCGGGGCGCACATAATCCTCATGCTTCCGGTGCTTGCTGCGGGCATATTCGGTGACAAGGCGACGGGGCGTTGGGCGATGGCCATAAGCGCCACAAGCGTCTTCCTCTTCGTTTTCGACGGACACGGCATGGTCTGGACGATCATGGCGGTCCTGCTCCTCTCCTTTTTGCTCTCTCTCCTCTTTACCAGCTTCTACGAAGAGAGATGGAGATACCTCTGCATTGGCTTCTCCCCAGTCTTCGCCCTTTTCATGCTTTTCATCCTGAAGCACACGTTCAGCCGCGGGGCGGTCGCGTCGCTGGGTTTTGCGCTTTTCGCAATCCCGTTCTTCCTGAAGATGCCGAGGAGGATGAAATTCGCCTACGTGGGTGTGCTCGCGGTCCTTTTCGTTGTTTTCTTCGTGGCGGTGAACCAGAAGAGATCACTTCTTGAGACTTCATCTCTGCATGCTAGAGTGGACTACTGGCTCTGCGCGGGGAAGATTTTCCTCGGCCATCCCGTCACCGGGACGGGCTGGGGCGACTTCTTCCACGAATACACCGTGATCAAGAGCTTTCCCGGGACCGAGGCTCCGCACACGGCCCACAACATGGTCCTCGACTTCGCATCGCAATGTGGGGGACTGGGACTTCTCGCCATTATTGGGCTTGCATGCGGAACCATTGTTGCGGCCGGCGTCGGAGCTGCGCGCTCCGGCGGAGATTTCTTCTGCCGCTTCGGCCGCCCGGCCATATTCTGCGGACTTGCCGCGTGGTTGCTGCATTCCCTGACGGACATCAACTTCCAAGTTCCCGCCACCATGGGGTCGGCCATAGTACTCTCCTTGGTGGTGGCAAATGGCTCCTTGTGGAGGCCGCGCCGACTCCCCCTTGCGAATCTTGCGGTCCTGGTCATTGTCTTCGCGGTCATCTTCTTCTGCGGCAGGAGGTTGCGTTTCGAGATGGCCTTCGAAAGGCTCCACAGGATTTGCGACCCCATCGTCTTGGACGAGAAGAATCCGGATGTATATTCCCCCCAGTCCATGGAGAAGGCCTTGAAGGCCGCGGTGGCGGCCGGGCCATATTCTCCGTATCCATGGGCGGCGGCTGGAAACTACGCGCAGTCGAGGGAGAACTGGGTGGCGTCGGAGAAATTCTTCTCCGAGGCGTTGAAAAGGTCTCCCGAGCGCGCAAGCTTCCACGGAAGGCTGGCCTTTGCCCTCATCAGGATGGGAAGATATGGCGACGCCCTCGACAAGCTGAAACGGGCCTCGGAGCTCTTCCCCAACAACAGGGAATACGAGGAGCAATACAGTAGAATGAGAAAAATATTGGAGAGGAAAAATGAAGAAGAGAAATGAAGCGGTCCGCTCCGCTCTTATCTCGGCCGCATCCGCCCTCTTCCTGGCATCCTGCTCGGCGATGAGACAGACCCCGCCCGGCTGCGATCCCGAAGAACTGAAAGAGCCAGCCAGGATGGATGTTCCGGCGAAGAAAGAGAACAGGAAGGAAGCCGGGAAAACTCCTTGCGCAAGCATCGGAATCGAACTGGTGCTTGTCCCGGCGGGAGAGTTCACGATGGGTGGCGGCAGGCAGTTCGACGACGAAAATCCAGAGCACAAGGTGGTAATCGGCAAGGACTTCTGGGTCGCCAAGACCGAGACCACGCAGGCCCAATACAAGCTGATCACTGGGCAAAATCCAAGCTTCAACAAGTCAAATCCCGAACTGCCGGTGGAGCAGGTGAGCTGGAACGACGCCGTGAAATTCTGTGGAATCCTGAGCGAAAAGGAAAAGGACAAGCTCCCGAAAGGCTACGTCTACAGGCTTCCAACCGAGGCCGAGTGGGAATACATGTGCAAGGCTGGCGCTCTGGACATGGACAGGATGGATGAATACGCGTGGCACAGCGGAAACAGCGGCAACGACGTCCACGTGACCGCACAGAAGAAGGCCGACGCCAACGGACTGCACGACTGCATCGGCAACGTCTGGGAATGGTGCGTGGATTCATGCGAGATGAATGAGACGGGAGTTGTGACCGACACCTACAAGGCGGAGACATCGAGGGATCCTGTGTCGAGGAAAGGTTCGCTCAAGGTGCACAGAGGCGGAAGCTGGTGCTACGACAAGACCCATTGCACGCCTACGAAGCGCTACGCGGAGGAGGCCGACTTCACCAGCGGCGACCTCGGATTCAGAATAGTGCTTGCTCCGATCCTGAAGGACTAGTGTCCTGTACAGGGCACCAGCCTGTTCCCCGCGCGAAAAACGGGCTAGGGGTTCATTTTCCCGCCGTCTTGTATATCCTGATTCCCTTGAGGACTTCGACTGCGCGCTGGAGCTGGACGTCAGCGACGGAATTGTGGTTTTCGGGTTTTATGACTCCGGGGAAGGCCGTGCGCTGGCTGTATATCTTCTCCATGATCTCCCTGCTCACCGGCACGCTGACATCGGGGTCTATTCCATGTTCGTGTATCTGCAGCTTGTTGGGCGTGAAGTATTTGGCCGTGGTGAGCCTGATGGCTCCGGCGTTTTCCGGCAGTGGCATTATGGACTGGACCGAACCTTTCCCGAAGGTCTTGGTGCCGACGAGCACGGCCCTCTTGTAGTCCTTCATGCATCCGGCGAAGATTTCGGACGCGCTGGCCGAGTATTGGTCTATCAACAGGACCATGGGCATGCCGTGGTCGCCGGAGTCGAGATATTTCTTGCAGTGCAAGGCCTTGTACTGGGGGGATTTTTCGGTCTGGGGCTGATTTCTTCCCTCCGTGCTGACGACTAGCTTTCCGGTTTCGATGAATCTGCTGCAGACCTCGATGGCGGAGTTGAGAAGTCCACCGGGATTGCCCCTGAGGTCGATCACCAGGGCGTTCATCCCCTTCTCCCTAAGTTCGAGCAATTCCTCGTCGAGCTTGGCCGCCGTAGGCACGTTGAACTGCGTTATGCGCAGGTATCCGATGCCGTCCTCGATGATCCGGCCACCCTTGACGGTGGAAACCTCGATGTTCTCCCTGGTTATGCTTACCGTAATGCTCTCCTCCTCCCCCTCTCTGAGAATGGCCAGCTCGACCTTGGTCCCAGGCTCGCCCTTGAGCATCCTGACGCACTCGTCGAGATTCATGGAGGATGTCTTCTTGCCATCTATCTCGTCAACCACGTCGCCAGGCTTGATCCCCGCCTTGAACGCCGGAGTGTCCTCCATGGGGGCTATCACCACCAGGGCGTCATCCTTGTATGACACCATCATCCCGACGCCGCCGAACTCCTTTCCCTCGGTCTCGTCAACCATGCTCTTGAACGATTCCGGCTCCATGTAGGAGCAGTAGGGGTCGAGCTCGCGCAGTATCCCCTTCAGTGCCCCGCGCACGATGTTCTTGTAGGAGACCTTGTCCGCATCCACATAGTCCTTGCGGACCCTGTTTATGACGAACATCAGCTTGTAGATCGAGTCGTATCCGTCCTCCTCCGGCTGCTCGCCCTTGGCGTCGCAATATAGGGAATATCCGTAGAAGAGGTTGCCTGCCAGCGCCAGACCTGCAATGGCGAACACGATTTTACGCGAACAAAGTTTCTTGAACCTGTCCATCATTTGAATCTCCAAGTTTTTCCAATCGGTGTTGAAATGGGCTGGGGTATTGGAATCAGCCCGACCCTCTTTTCCGCGCCAGTTCCTTTATTCTGGCAAGAATCTCCGCAGGTTCCGACATCCTGCCATCGTCTTCATCCCCGCAGGCCAGCCTCCCCTTCTCCGGACCTATGACAACCAGCCCCCGCTTCATGAGTCTTCCGCAGTTGTCCCTGACCGCAGGATTCCTCCACATCCGCGCGTTCATCGCCGGAGCGACCAGTATGGTCCCCGAATGCGACATGGCATAGGTTGACAGCGCGTCGTCCGCAATTCCATTGGCGATCTTGCCTATGATGTTCGCCGTCGCCGGAGCTATGACCAGAAGACTGGCCTTTCGCGCCAACTCGATGTGGCCGGGCTGCCATTCAGGCAGCTCCCACAGGCTCGTCACCACCTTGTTGCGGGAAAGCGTGAAGAAGGTCTTCTCCCCCACCAATTTCGTGGCGGATTCGGACATGATCACCGTCACGTTGAATTTCTCCTTCACGAGCCTGCTGGTCAAGTCCGCCGCTTTGTATGCAGCGATGGAGCCGGTCACCCCGAGAACAATGTCCCTGTTTTCATTCATAGAATCCTGAATCCTTCAGCCTGATCGTCCTCTTGTGCAGGACGTCGAGCAGGGCGATCATGTCCGCCTCCGCCTCTCCAAGCCTCTTGTTTATTATGAGATAGTCGTACTTATCCCAGAATTCAAGCTCATTCCTGGCATCGTCGAGACGCTCCCTTATGAGCTTCTCGCTTTCCGTCGCCCTTGAGCGGAGACGCTTCTCAAGCTCCGCGAACGAAGGAGGACCCACGAAGACCGTCTCCATGCATCTCGACAGGAGCCTGTCCTTGCGGGCGTTCCTCCTTATCTGCATCGCGCCCTGCACGTCAATGTCAAGAAGCACGTCCTCGCCGGCCTTGAGCCTCTCCACCACCTCGCTCTTCAAGGTCCCGTAGTGATTCGAATGAACATACGGGGGCTCTGGAAGGGATTAGGCCTTTAATTCCACCATAATAAAAGGGACGTATTGAAAAAAAAAACCGAACAAGA
>CAZGJP010000010.1:12204-16034 GCA_964526605.1 uncultured Lentisphaera sp. | reverse complement strand
CTGAATTCATCGGACGATATGAAAAAATAATCCAGTCCATGCCTTTCTCCAGGGCGTGGCGGCCTCGTCGTGCAGGACACGGAGAAGTGGATGTCAGGGCGCTTCCTCCTCAGTTCCCTGCAAAGCGTGGACTTGCCAGCGCCGCTGGGCCCCGACACTATCAGCAGTATTCCAAGTTTCTCCGGACGCATATTTCAAGAACCCAAAATGGATTTTCACCTGTTCGATGCTAAACTGTCCGCACGACACGGGATTCTTGGTCTGGGTATCGCACGTGAGACGCGATTAATGCAATATCCAGGTTAGAACCCCGCTATCGGATTTTTCCGTGAAATTAACATCTGAAACCGAAAATTCAAACCATGGAGCCGATTGACCGGCTCGGCATATACGATGAAAGCGCATATCGTCCTGGACAGGCTGCGCAGCGCCTACAACACGGGGAACATCTTCCGCATAGCGGATGCGACCGGCGTGGCCGAGGTCGTCTGTTGCGGCTATACCCCGTGTCCGCCACACAGCAAACTTGCAAAAACGGCGATGGGCGCCGACATGAGCGTGCCCTTCAGGCGTTTCGAAACCTCGCTTGATGCGGTCCTGGCTCTGCGCAACGAGGGAGTGGAGCAGATCCTCGCTGTGGAGGCTCTCCCCGAAGGCAGATGCCCATGGGAGATGGAATTCGCCGAAGACATAGCCTTCGTATTTGGAAACGAAGCGTTCGGAGTGTCGCCCCGGACCATGAAAGCCTGCGATGGAGTCTTGTCGCTGCCGCTTTTCGGAAAAAAAAGCTCCATCAACGTGGGCAACTGCGCCGCGGCGATACTCTATGCCTTTCTCGCATCGAAAACCTCCAAGGCCGGTTTTATATCTGGCCTGAAATCAAGATGATGCACAAATTCAACATTTGAACAGCTTGTTTTTTAGGGTCTAGTGCATAACTTATACGCCCTTAATCCGCGAACTATTGCGGAGAAACCACCAAAGGAGTCGAAAATGAAGAAAATGATGGCAGCCATCGCGCTGGCGATGGGAATCGTCGGCTTCGGGCTCGTTGCCGAAGAAGCATGCAAAGTCGAGAAGAAGGAAAAGGCCGTCGCTGAAATGAGCGCGGAAGAACTGAAGGCTGAACTCGCGAAGGTCGAAGCGGCCGTCGCAGCTGAAAAAGACGAAGCCAAGAAGGCCGAACTTGCGAAGAAAGTCGAAGCCATCAAGGCCGCCATGGAAGCGAAAGCGGAAAAGAAGTAATACAAGCTTTCCAGAAATTTGTGTCTTATGCCCGTCTATGCAAATAGGCGGGCTTTTTGCTTTTTGATTGATAAAAGCGCTCCGCATGGCATAATATGAAGGAAAAAAGGAACAGGAACATAGATGATTTGGGATTTTTTCAAGAAGAAGAAGGAAAGAAGGATACTGCTGAACTGCGGTAAGATTGAAAGCCGCATGGCGCTCCTCAACTATTGCAGTATATAGGAATATAATGTGGAAAGCAAGGGAGATTAGAGAATAGCCGGAAACGTCTACCTCGGAAAGGTGCAGACAGTCTCCAAATCCCTCGAGGCCGTATTTGTCGACATCGGCACGGAGAAGAACGGATTTCTGCACTTCAAGGACATGCTTCCAGCAAGCTACGACATGATCGAAAGCAGCATGGAGAAGAACGCGCAGGCGAAGGCCCAGGGAGGAAGGAAGAAGAAACTCAATCCAGTCCTCCAGAAATACTGCGACAACGCCAAAAGAAGGAAGAGAATAGACTTGAAGGACATCCCGGCGCTTTTCCCCACGGGTTCCGACATACTCGTGCAGGTGGCCAAGGACTCCATCGGGACCAAGGGACCCAAGCTCAGCACGAACATCTCCATACCCGGCAGATACATAGTCCTGCTGCCCTTCTCCGAAGTCCGTGGAGTGTCCCGCAAGATAGAAGCCCAGGACGAGAGGAAGAGGCTCCATGGAATCATCCGCTCCCTCGATCTGCCAGATGGCATGGGTTGCATATGCAGGACGAACGGAGAGGACAGGAAGGAGGAATACTTCAAGAACGACCTCCAACTCATCCTCGACATGTGGAACAAATACGCCGAGTCCGAGGAGAAGGTCAAGGCCCCTTTCGTCGTCTACAAGGAGCCAAACCTCGTTGAGAGGACCATAAGGGACTCCCTCACCGAGGAGATTGACGAGATAGTCGTGGATGATCCGGAGATATACGAATACTCCCGCAAGATGGTGGCCGGAACCGTGGGAAAGAACTTTCTCCGCAACGTCGCACTCTACAAAGGCCATGAGCCGATATTCCAGCACTTCGCAGTCGAAAAACAGATAGAGGAGATTTTCAGCCGCAGGATAAACCTCCCGGGCGGAGGATTCATTTGCATTGACGAGACCGAGGCCCTCATCGCCATTGACGTCAACTCGGGGTCCAAGCGCGGAAAGGACCACCCGGAGACCATCCTGCACTCCAACCTCGAGGCCGCCGAGGAGATAGCGCGCCAGCTTAGGCTTAGAAACGTAGGCGGACTGGTCGTCATAGACTTCATAGACATGCGCGACGCCAAGGACAGGGATCTGGTCTTCAAGACGATGAAGAACGCCGTCGAGAACGACAGCGCGAAGACCAAGATGCTGCCACTCAGCCGCTTCGGGCTCATGGAGATGACCCGCCAGCGCGAAAATGAGAGCATCAGCGACACCGTCTTCGACAACTGCCCCTACTGCGGTGGCAAGGGTATCGTCAAGTCGGCGACTACGATGAGGGCCGAAATCCAGAGATCCCTGACGGAGATACTAAAGAAGTACAAGAGCGAAAAGGATCTCTCGATAAGGGTCTACGTCCACCCCCAGATACTGGCCAGCATAAAGAACGCCGACTCAGGCATTCTGAACGAGTTCGAGCAGAAATACGGACGGAACCTGAGTTTTCGCGCCGATCCCATGCTGCACATCGAGAAGTTCCGAATCGTGGACCCGGACACCGAGCAGGAACTCAAATAAACCTGTTTTTTTGTAATGCGTCAGTATTTTCCGGAACAGAGTGCGCCTCGACGGGGATTGCCCCCCAGTCGAACGAAAAAAGTAGGGCGGCCATTCTTGGCCGCCAGGAGAAGAAGTGGGAGAACTAAAGTAGTTTGCGCTGTCCCAGCGCAAACATCTTTGCGCCGAGACGGCGCAAAGTACTGAAGCCGATTGCAAAACTCCGTACAACCCCGCCGCCAGCCGGAAAATACTGACGCATTACGTTTTTTTTGCGTTTTTCACAGGTGGATATTGCTTGACCCAGCCTGTTTCCGGCGAAAAACGGGCTAGGGTTGCGCGGCAGGCTTCACTACTCGACCAACTTGAGATTATCGAGCGCCTCCCTCATCCCATGTTCGAGATCGAGCGCCCGGCGGAAATCGGCCTTCGCCCCGTCCTTGTCTCCACGCATCAGCCTCGTTCCGCCTCTGTCCAGAAAAACCTTGGCCGACGAGGGATGCCTCGCGGCGGCCTCGTCGAGCACTTTTTCCGCCCTGTCGAGTTCGCCGATGCGCCTGTATACGGATGCCAGCCGCAGATGGGTGTTCACGTCCTGGAGGATGCCGAGCAATATCCGCAAATCCCTTTCCGCCATGTCGAGCCGACCCGTTTTCTCGAATGCAAGCGATCTGTTGGAGAGAGCTCCGGCATGATGCGGGAGTATTGAAAGAATCCGGGAGAAATCCTCCAACGCCATTTCGCTCCTTCCCAACTCCATCCGCGCCTTTCCTCTGTTCAACAGGATGTTCTCGTCGATCGGAGAATGCTCCAGAGCCTTGCTGAAATCCTTCTCGGCGGCCTCAAGGGTTTTCTTCCTTTCA